>NZ_JBFAXI010000006.1:0-198002 GCF_040680735.1 Streptomyces sp. NPDC051987
GTATCGAAACGGAACTATTTGTCCGAGTTAGAAGCATCGTCGCAGGTCACAGTATGCTCAAGAAACGGGTTCGATTCCCGTCCGCCTCCGTCCCCCGCCCGCCTCCGGCAGCGTCGGTGCGTGCCGTCCACGCGCTCCGTGTACCCGTGGGCGTCGAGGTACTCCAGCAGCGGCACGGCCACCCGCCGGGTGGTGTCCAGGGCCTGCCGGGCCTCGCTCAGCGTGAACGGCTGGGGCAGCTGTGCGAGGACGGCGGCCGCCCGCGCGTCCGCGCCCGGCAGCAGCACGATCCCGTCGGCGATCCGCAGCAGCGCCCCGGCCGCCTCCGCCGCGGCCACCGCCCGGCGGGAGAGCCCCAGTCCGGAAAGCCGGGCGGCGTCCGGGGCGTGGAAGGGGGCGCGGTCGAGGTCCGCGCGCACGGCCTCCACCGCCTTCTGCACCGGGGGCGGCAGGGGCGGCCGCCGCTCCTGACCGCCGTACAGGCGGCCCTGGTGGACGGTGAGCCCGGGGGTCGCGGCGGCGAGCGCGTCGACCAGGGCCCGGTCGGGCAGGTCCAGCAGCCGGCGGGCGGCCTCGGTGGGCAGCCCGGGGTCCAGCGGATGGCCTTCGGCGTGCCGGTCCACCGCCTCGGCAAGGCTCCCGCCCAGCCGCGCCCAGTGGTCCGCGTCGGCGAGCCAGTCCCCGGCCACGGGCGCGACCGGCGCCGGGACGCCCATCGCGAGCAGCTCCGGACGCCGGATCAGTCCGCGCCTGCGCAGCTCCGCCGCTCCGTCCGGGGCACCGCGCAGGCCCGCCAGTTCGGCCGCCCGCGCCCGCCCCGCGCCCCGCCGGGCCAGCCGCGGCGGCCGGACGTCCAGCACGGTCGCGGCAGAGGGCACGCGCCGGCCGCCCGGTTCGCGCAGCACCGCGCGGTCGCCGACGCGCAACGGCAGCTCACGGGCCAGGGCGAGCCGGGCGGTGTCCTCGCCCAGCGGGCGGACGGTCACCGGGACGGCGGCGGTGCCGAGGTGCAGGGTCACGCTCCGGGGCAGGTCGGCGACGGCCTCCCCGGTGACCCGGACGTCCACCAGGCCGGTATGCAGCCAGCGCCCCGGGGTCAGCAGCACGTCCCCGCGCCGCAGCTCGCCGACGCCGGGGCCGTGCACGTTGACGGCCACGCGGGCGACCCCGCGCACGGCGGAGCGGTCCTCGTGCAGGGACTGGAGGCCGCGGACCCGCAGCGCGGCCCTGTCGTCACCGCCTGTCACCAGCCGGTCCCCGACTCGCAGGGTGCCGGCCCCGAGCGTGCCGGTGACCACCGTGCCGTGTCCCCGTACCGTGAACGCCCGGTCCAGCCAGAGCCGGACGTCCGCGGCGGCGGACGGAACCGGCAGCCGGTCCGCCAGCTTTCCCAGTTCCAGGCGGAGTTCGTCGAGTCCGGCGCCGGTCACCGCGCTCACCGCGACGGCGGGGACCGTGCCGAGCGAGGTGGCCGCAAGCCGTTCGCGGGCGTCGGCCAGCACGGGCGCCGGGTCCGCCAGGTCGCTGCGGCTGACGGCTAGGACGGCGTGCCGTACCCCGAGGGCGTCGAGGATCGCCAGGTGCTCCTCGGACTGCGGCTGCCAGCCCTGGTCGGCGGCCACCACGAACAGCACCGCGGGCACCGGGCCGACACCGGCGAGCATCGTCGCCACGAACCTCTCGTGGCCCGGCACGTCCACGAAGGCGAGTTCCTCGCCGTCCGCGCCGAGCCGGGTCCACACGAACCCGAGGTCCAGGGTGAGCCCCCGGCGGCGCTCCTCCTCGAACCGGTCGGGTTCCATGCCCGTCAAGGCCCGCACCAGGGCGGACTTGCCGTGGTCCACGTGTCCCGCGGTGGCCAGCACCCGCATGGCGGCACCCGCCCCCTATCCGTGCGCGGCGGCTCGGACCGCCCCGGCCAGCCGGACGTCGTCCTCCGGCGGCACCGAACGCAGGTCGAGCAGGCAGCGCCCCGCCTCCAGCCGCCCGACCACCGGGACCCGCCCGGCCCGCAGCAGGGCGGCGAACGGCTCGGGCAACGACAGCGCGGCACTGGGCAGCGTCACGCCGGGTGCCCCGCCTCCGCCGACCGTGGCGGCACTGTCCACGGCCCGCGCGTCGATGCCGTCGGCGGCGAGCGAGGCGGCGAGCCGGTCGGCGCGCTCGCACAGGACGGTGGGGTCGGCGGTCAGCGCGGCGGCGGTCGGCGTGGGCGGTCCGGTGAGGGTGGCCTCCAGGGCGGCCAGGGTCAGCTTGTCCACGCGCAGGGCGCGGGCGAGCGGATGCCGGGCGAGGGCGCGGACCAGGTTCTCCTCGCCGAGCAGGAGTCCGCACTGCGGCCCGCCGAGCAGTTTGTCGCCGCTCGCCGTGACCAGGGCGGCGCCGGCCCGCAGCTGGGTCGTGGCGTCCGGCTCGTCCGGCAGCAGCGGGTGCGGGCCGAGCAGCCCGGAGCCGATGTCGACGACGACCGGGACACCGAGCCCGGTGAGTTCGCGCACCTCGGCGGCCCGGGTGAACCCGGTGATCCGGAAGTTGGACGGGTGCACCTTCAGCACGAACGCGGTGTCGGGGCCGACCACGGCGGCGTAGTCGGCGGCGGTGGTGCGGTTGGTGGTGCCCACCTCGCGCAGCCGGGCACCCGTGGACACCAGCAGGTCGGGCAGCCGGAACCCGTCGCCGATCTCCACCATCTCGCCGCGGCTGACGACGATCTCCCTGCCTGCGGCGAGCGCGGTCGCGGCCAGCACCAGCGCGGCCGCGCCGTTGTTGACGACGTGCACGGCCCCCGCCGCCGGGACCCGGTCGGCCAGCGCCCGCAACGCCGTGCGCCCGCGCCGGGCCCGTACCCCGGTGTCCAGGTCCAGCTCCACGTCGGTGGGCCCCGCGGCCCCGGCCACCGCGCGCCGGGCCGCGTCCGACAGCGGCGCCCGGCCCAGGTTGGTGTGCAGGAGCACGCCGGTCGCGTTGATCACCGGGCGCAGCCCGCACGCCGTGTCCGGGAGCAGCGCGAGCGCCGCTCCCGCCACGTCCTGCGGCGCCACCCGCCCGGCCCGCGCCCGCTCCTGCGCCTCCCGGACGGCGGCCTTGACCACGGGCGCGCCGAGCAGCCGCGCGGCCTCGGCCAGCCGTGGCTCCCGCAACAGGACATCGGTACGCGGCACCCGCCGGCGCACGTCGGACCCCGGCCGGGCGGTGCCGGACGGCCCCTGCCCCGGCTCCACGCCCTTCTCCTGCGCTGCGTCCCGCGGACCCATGCGGCTCCCGTCCCTCCGCCCCGCCTCCGACTGCCCGAGCACTACCACCGTCCTCCAGTGCCCCCCGGCGGGCCCTCCGACACGCGGAGAGCGTCCGGCGCACACCACCGCCGCGGCACCCACCGCCATCCGGGCCCGAGACAGACCGGCAGTGCCGGGCGGCCATCCCGTGCAAGTGATCGCCGACGCGTCGGCCCACGCGCCGGGCGTGGTGGTCGGCACCCGGGGACATGGTGGTCGGCACCCGGGGACGCGGTGGTCTCACCGGCCTGCAACGGGGCTCGGGCAGCCAGGGCGTGCTGCACCACGGCCGCTGCCCGGTCCTCGTCGTCCCGTCCGTCGCCGGCCGAGCCGCCGGCTGCCGTGGGTCCACTTGGTCCCCCGCCGGGTCCATGCGGCCCATGCCCCGCCGCGGTGGTGATCGTCCACGCTGGAAGGGGGCCCGGCGAAGGGAGTCATCGTGACCGCTCACCACGTGGACGCGAACGCGCTCACCGCGCTCGTGGCCGACGCCACGGCGGCGCCGTCGCAGCACAACGCGCAGCCGTGGCGGTTCCGTCATCTCGCCGCCGAGGGTGTGCTGCGCCTGTACGCCGACATGTCACGCGCGCTGCCGCGCACCGACCCGGACGATCGTGGCCTGCACCTGGGCTGCGGTGCGGCCCTGTTCAATCTGCGGGTGGCCGCCGCTGCGGCGGGACGGGCCCCGGTGGTACGGCTGCTGCCGGACCCGGCGGACCCGGCGCTCCTCGCCGAAGTGGCCCTGAACGGCGCCGGACGGCCCGATCCGGCACTCACCGCGCTGTACCCGGCGATCCCGCGGCGCCATTCCAGCCGTCACCCCTACGAGGAGCGGCCGGTCCCGGCCGGCCTGCGGCAGGCGATGCGCGAGGCCGCCGGCGCGGAGGGCGCGCAGCTGGCCTTCCCCGGCGCCTGGCATGTGCAGGAACTGCTGGAGCTGGTGCGGGACGCCGAGGGCCGCGAGGCACTCGACGCCGGCGTGCGCGCCGAGACGGTCCGCTGGGCCCGGACCGGGCCCGCGGGTCCCCGGGAGGCGTCGGACGGGATCCCCGCCGAGGCGTTCGGGCCCGGCCGCTACGGCCGGGCGACCCCGGTGCGCGACTTCGCCGCCGGACGGCCGGTGCCCGGCCGCGGCTGGGCGGTGTTCGAGAGGAACCCGCAGATCGCGCTGCTGGGTACCGCACACGACGGACCGGTGGACTGGCTGCGCGCGGGCCAGGCCCTGGAGCGGGTCCTGCTCCTGGCCACGGTCGGCGGACTGGTCACTTCGATGACGTCCCAGGCCTTGGAGTGGCCGGAGCTGCGCTGGGTGACCCGCGACCCGGGTTCCGCCATGGCCCATGTGCAGATGGTCGTCCGGCTCGGCTACGGCCCGGTGGGCAGTCCCAGCCCGCGGCGCCCGGTGGCCGAGGTGCTCGACGTCGTCTGAGAAGCGGTCCCCCGTGAGGAGTTGCCGGATGAAGATCTCCGAGGTGATGACCGCGCCGCCGGTGACGGTCGCACCGGACGTACGGCTGGCGGAGGCGGCCCGGCGGATGGCCGAGGCCGCCGTCGGATCGGTCCTCGTCGTGGACGACGCGGGGGCACTGCTGGGCATCGTCACCGACCGCGACATCGCGCTGCGCGGCCTGGGCGGCGGCCTGGGCCAGGACGCGGAGGTCCGTGCGGTCATGTCGGACCGGGTGGTCACCGTCGCGGCGGGTGACGACCTCCAGGCGGCCTACCAGGCGTTCCGCCGCACCGGGGTGCGCCGGCTGCCGGTGCTGGAGCTGGGCCGGGTGACGGGCATGCTGACGGTCGACGACCTGTTCCTCGACGTCTTCCGCCGACTGGCCGACCTGCTGGGGCCGGTCGCCCGGACCGTGCTCCAGGAACCCCCGGGCCACGACTCGGGGGACGGGGCACCGCCCGGGTTCTGAACCGGTTTCCGGGGCCACCCGCGGGCGAGGCTGCGCCCCTCTCCCCGGCGGGTCCGTCGGCGCGACGACACCCGATCCGAGCGGACGCCGAACCGGACCGGGGCGGCGTCACGGGCGAACGGTCTGCGTGCGGGCCAACGGTCTGCGTGCGGGCCAACGGTCCCCGTACGGGGGAACGTCTCGTCCGGTGCGCCTGGCGGGGGGCTCGTGGGGGAACAGTGCGCGGGAGCGCGGGACGAAGGGCCGGGCGGGTGGAGGAGGACATGATGGGTCAGCCCGTGCTGGCGGGTGTCGACGGGTCCGAGCACAGTCTCGCCGCGGCCGAATGGGCGGCGCGGGAAGCGGTGCTGCGGGGCGTGCCCCTGCACCTCGTGCACGCCGCTCCGCCGCTGCCCGGCGACGTCCTTCCGGACCAGGCCCGGCAGACGCTGCACCAGGTGGGCGAGCGCATCGTCCACGGCGTGGTCTCCGACCTCTGTGCCCTGCACCCGGATCTGCGGGTGTGCGGCGAGCAGAGCGCCGACGCCCCGGCCGAGGCGCTGCTGTCCCGGGCGGGCGATGCGGGGCTGCTGGTGCTGGGGGCGCGGGGCTCGGGCGGCTTCGACGGCCTCGCGGTCGGCTCGGTGGCCCTTCGGGTGGCGGCCGCGGCCGGCTGCCCCGTCGTCCTGGTGCCCGCACGGCGGCCCGGCGGTTTCGGGAACGCCATGGGTGCGGCGGGCGCCGTCCGTCCGGTGGTGGTGGGTTTCGGCGCGCGTCGGCCGGTCGCGCAGGCGGCGGACTTCGCGTTCGCGGCGGCCCGGTCGCGCGGCGCGGTGCTCCGGGTGGTGCGGGCCTGGGCCCTGCCCGCCGAGGCCGTGTCCCCCCGGACCCTGTTCGTGGCCGCGGAGGACCGGGCCACCTGGGAGGACCAGGAGGTCCAGCGGCTCGCCGACGCGCTGCGTGCCCTGCGGGAGAGGCACCCGGAGGTGACGGTCCGCGCCGACGTCGTCCTGCTGCATCCCGCGCAGGCGCTCCTGAACACCTCCCGCGGAGCCGGTCTGCTGGTCGTGGGCCGGGGCGGCGGCGCGGACCGGCTGGGACCGGTCACGCACGCCGTGCTGCACCACGCCGGCTGCCCGGTGGCGGTCGTGCCGCACGACGGCTGACGTCCGCGGAGGCAGCGCAACGGTCCCGGGCGTCGGGGAGCGTTCCGGCCGTCAGCCGAAGAACACCTCGAACTCGTCGTACAGCGACGGGTCGACCACCTTGGTCCTGGCCTGGGCGTCGGGGACAGGGACCCGTACGATCCGGGTGCCCTGCAGGGCGACCATGGTGCCGAAGGCGCCGTCCTTGACCGCGTCGACCGCGTGCAGCCCGAAGCGGGTGGCCAGCCACCGGTCGAAGGCGCTCGGTGTGCCGCCGCGCTGGACGTGGCCGAGCACCGTCGTGCGGGCGTCCGTGCCGGTGCGCTCCGAGATCTCCCGGGCCAGCCAGTCACCGATCCCGGACAGCCGCACATGGCCGTACTCGTCGAGCGACCGGTCCTTGAGGACCATCTGCCCCTCCTTGGGGACGGCTCCCTCGGCGGTGACGACGATCGGCGCGTAGTGGGTCTCGAAGCGGCTCCTCACCCAGGCGCACACCTGATCGATGTCGAACGGTCGTTCAGGGACGAGGATCACGTTGGCACCGCCCGCGACGCCGGCGTGCAGGGCGATCCAGCCGGAGTGCCGGCCCATCACCTCCACCACCAGGGTCCGCATGTGCGACTCGGCGGTGGTGTGCAGGCGGTCGATGGCCTCGGTCGCGATCCCCACGGCCGTGTCGAAGCCGAAGGTGTAGTCGGTGCCGGGCACATCGTTGTCGATGGTCTTCGGCACGCCGACGATCGCGATCCCCTGACGGCTCAGCTCGGCGGCGACGCCCAGCGTGTCCTCGCCGCCGATCGCGACCAGGGCGTCGATGCCGTGCGCCGTGAGGGTGTCCCGGATGCGGCGCACGCCGTCCTCGTGCTTGAACGGGTTGGTACGGGAGGACCCGAGGATGGTGCCGCCGCGCGGCAGGATCCCCCGCACCTCGGGAACGCCCAGCGGCACCACGCGGCCCCGCAGTGCGCCGAGCCAGCCGTCGCGGAGGCCGGCGAACTCGAAGCCGTACTCCTGGACCCCCTTGCGGACGACACTGCGGATGACGGCGTTCAGACCGGGGCAGTCACCGCCGCCGGTCAGCACTCCTACCTTCATGTTCCCTCCCCCTCTGTGGCTGGGTGAGGTGCTCGGACGGTCCTGAGATCCATTCTGGGCGACGGCGCTTCCGCAGGCGAGCGGCGCCGGCCGCACCGCTCCGCGGACAGGCGGCGACACGGCAGGCCCCCTTCACGGGGGCCTGCCGTGTCGTCGTGCGTTCCCTGAGGTCAGAGCAGCCAGGGGTGGCGGCTGACGAAGGGCAGCCGGGCCCAGAGCCTGCCCAGGCCCCAGACCGTGCCGGCGCCGACGGCCGCGAGGGCGACCAGGACGACGGCGTAGACGAGGTGGTAGTCGGCGAACGGGTTGGTGGACATGCTCGCCGAGCCGTCCGCGAGGTGCCTGGCCGGCGGCCACTCGGCGATCCACATGAACGCCATCATCAAGGTGCCGGCGACCGCGGCGATCCGCAGGCCGACGCCCGCGATCAGCGCGAGGCCGATGCCGAGCAGGCCGAGCATGAACAGCCAGTCCGCCCAGCCCTGTCCGGCCCAGTCGTGGAACGTCGACCGCATCGGACCGGCGGCGACACCGCTGAGGAAGCCCTTGGTGGGCGAGCCGCCGTCGATCCAGCCCTTGCCGGACGGCGTGGCGTAGCCGAAGCCGAACGTCTTGTCCAGGAACGCCCACAGGAAGACGAACCCGGTCACCAGGCGGAGCCCGGCGAGCGCGTACGCGCTGGTCGCCGTCGCCGACGCGGTCGTCACCTCAGCGGACGCGGGCGCCGTACCGGTGCGGCGCGGGGACGGCAGGCGGAAGCCCGGGTGCCGACGGGGGTGGTCGTGGTGGACTGCCATGATGGTCATCCCTTCCAGGGGGTGGTGCGGGTTTCCGACGACTCTCGGTGCACCTTCAATGTCCCCCTGTGGCGGCCGCCCCGCAGGGGGCCGCACCGCCCGTCCCGCGGGGCCGAACGTCCCTCCTGCGGAGGGACGTTGAGTACCCGTCAGCCGGGCGGGAGGGTCAGTGGTCCGCGTCGTCGTGCGAGGCGGTCTTCGAGTAGCCGTCGTGCCAGGCCGCCTTCGCGCCCGAGTCGCCGATGCGGTAGACGTCCACCACGGCGCCCGCCGCCACCACCACCGAGAGGATCACGGCCGCCACGCGCACCGGGGCGGCGGACCAGGCCGTGCCCTTGGCGTCCGGCCGCGGCTCGGCGGTGGCGCGGGTGCGCCACCAGACCAGGGCCGCCAGGAGGAAGAGGCCGCCGGCCCACGGGAGCAGACCGTCGCCGAGCTCGGCGTGCCGTTCCACCAGGGCGTTGTCCGTGACATGCTGCTCCAGCCATTCACCGGCGTGGGTCGTCAGCGGCACGCTGAGCAGCGAGACCAGAGCGAGCACAGGCAGGACCACGCCCATGCGCCGGGCGGCTCGCGGAGAGATCGCCGCGACCACGAGCGCCAGCGCGGTCAGCGGGACGAGCACCACGACGAGGTGCACGAACAGAACATGGGCGGGCAGGCCGTTTATCTGGGTCATGAACAGGTCCTCGGATGAGTCGGTCAGGGGTCGGTACGGAAGGCGCCTCAGCGTTGCACAGGAACCTCTCAGTCACCTCTGAGGGGGCTCTCACCCCTCAGTCACCGTCCGGAAGCACCAGCCGGCAGGTGTCCCCGGGCTCCACCGGGATCACGCGGTCGGGGAGCCGGATGCGGATCGGCGCCCGGTCCGAGGCGGGCACCAGCACCTCCAGCCGTCCGCGACGCAGGCGCAGCCGGACGCCCCAGTGCCCCCGGTAGCGCAGGGACATCGCGTACGAGGAGAGTTCCGGCAGCGGCACCGGATCGAGCCAGAGCGCTCCCTCGCGGGTCTCCAGTCCGGTCAGTCCCCGCTGGACGAGGTCGAGGGTGCCCGCCATCGCGCCGAGGTGGATCCCCTCCCCGGTGGTGCCGCCCTGGAGGTCGGCGATGTCGCCGCGCAGGGCCTCCTGGACGAACGTCCACGCGTCCGCGCGCCGGGCACGGGCCAGGACCCAGCCGTGGACCAGGCCGCTGAGGGTGGAGCCGTGGCTGGTCCGGCGCAGGTAGTAGTCGACCGTGCGCGCCCAGGTCCGGTCGTCCAGGGGGTGGCCCAGCCGCTCGAAGAGGGACCGGAGTTCGGCCGGTGAGAAGAGATAGCCCAGCATCAGGACGTCGGCCTGCTTGGACGCCTTGTAGCGGTTGACGCTGTCGCCTTCCGCCTCCAGGATCCGGTCCAGGCGGCGGATGTCGTCGTAGCGCTCGCGGTAGCCGGGCCAGTCGAGTTCGGCGAGGTCGCCGTAGCCCTCGAACTGGCTGATGACGCCGTCGTGGAAGGGGATGTGCAGGGTGTGCGACACGTCCTCCCAGTGGGCGAGTTCGGCGTCGTCCAGGCCGGTGCGTGCGGTGAGTTCACGGCGGCGTGGTCCGGGCAGCAGGTACAGCAGTTCGAGGGCGCGGGTGAGCACCCAGGCGGCGGTGACGTTCGTGTAGGCGTTGTCGTCGAGGCCGGGTTCCGGTGCGTCCGGGTAGGCGTCGTGGTACTCGTCCGGCCCGACGACACCGCGGATGCGGTGGCGGCCGAGCCGGTCGTCCCAGATGGCCGAGTCGGCCCAGAAGCGGGCGATCTCCAGGAGTGTCTCGGCGCCCTCGGTGTCCCGGAAGCCGGTGTCGCCGCTGGCCTCGCAGTACTGCCACACGTTGTACGCGATCGCCGAGCCGACGTGCCACTGGAGCCGCGAGTGGTCCGGGAGCCAGCGCCCGGAGCGGGGGTTGAGGTGCAGCGCCTGGGACTCCTCACGGCCGTCGCTGCCGCTCTGCCAGGGGTACAGCGCGCCGCGCCGGCCCAGGGCGGCGGCGGCCTCGCGGGCCCGGCCCAGCCGCCGGTGGCGGTAGCGCAGCAGGGCGCGCGAGACCTCCGGGAAGTGCAGGTTGAGGAAGGGCAGGACGAACAGCTCGTCCCAGAAGACATGACCGCGGTAGGCCTCGCCGTGCAGTCCGCGGGCCGGTACGCCGACGTCCAGGTCGGCCGTGTGCGGGGACAGGGTCTGCAGGACGTGGAAGAGGTGCAGCCGCAGGATCCGCCCGGCCCGGCCGGGAACGTCCAGCTCGGCCTGGCGCCAGAGGTGTGCCCACGCCTCGCGGTGCGCCGCGACGAGGGAGCCGAAACCGGGGGCGGCGGCGACCCGGTCGACGGCGGCCCGCAGGGGGTCGCCGATCGCGGGGTCGCGTGAGGTGTGGACGGCCGCGATCTTGTCGACGACGCGGGTGCGTCCGGGGGTGAGCGGGAGCAGGAGGCGCTGCACGGCGCGCGTCGGCGCCGCGGTCGCCCCGGTGACCGGTACGTCGCTCACCAGCCGGGCCGCCATGCCGATCCGGATGTCCGAGGTACGGGTACGGCAGTGCAGCCACACCGTGTCCGGGACGGCCACCCCGCTGTGCACGTCGGTCAGGTGGCGGCCGTCGAGGTCGCGGTAGCGAGGCACCCCGGCGTTGCTGACCTCCCCGTCGAGCGCGGCCTCGACCTCCAGCTCCCCGGCGTGGCCCTGGGCGGTGAACTCGGTGCGCAGGGCGGCCAGGTGCGGGTCGGACATGTGGACGAGGCGCTGCTGGCGGACGTAGAGCACGCCGCCGTCGCCGAGGGCGAAGCGGGTGCGGCGCTCCAGGAGCCCGGTGGCGAGGTGCAGGACCTGCCGGTGGTCGAGCACCGTGGCGGTGTCCGGGGTGAGCCAGTCGCCGCCGGGCAGCCGGAACCGGAGCGGCAGCCAGTTGGGGAGGTTGACCATGTCCTCGTTCTCGACGGTCCCGAGGGCCCCGGCGTTCTCGGCGTTCTCGGCGTTCTCGGCGTTCTGGGCGTTGTGGGCGTTGTGGGCGTTGTGGGCGTTCTCTACCTGGTTGACCGCCACCTGGGAGGTGAGCCGGTCGTAGCAGCCGGCCACGTAGGTGCCGGGATAGTGCACGTCGTCCGCGGCGCACTCGGGCAGTGCGCCGCGGGTGGCGAAGTAGCCGTTTCCCACCGTGCACAGCGACTCCCGCAGCCGTTCGTCGGCGGGCAGGTAGCCCTCGTACTCCCAGGTCCAGCCGCTCACTTCGGCTCCCGGCCCTCGAACCGCTCTCCCGGGCGCGGCACGGCGATCCCGGCGCCCCAACGATCACACCGGCTGCGGGACGATCGCCACCGGGCACGCCGCGTGGTGCAGCAGGGTGTGGGCCACCCGGCCCAGCTGAAGGCCGGCGGCTCCGTGCCGCCGCCTGGCCCCGAGGACGACGAGGTCGGCGGCGGCCGAGCGGTGCACCAGAATCCGGTGGGCCGGTCCCTCGGCGGTCACGCTGCGGACCCGGACCTCCGGATGGCCGGCCACGGCTTCGCCGAGCACCCTGTCGAGCAGCGCCGACGCCTCCTCCTCGGGTCGCCGGGCGGCCTCCGCGAGTGACGCGTGACCGACGATCTCGTGGGCGGGGAAGCGCCAGGCCCGGACGACGTCCAGGGTGCTCCCGCGGACCTCGGCCTCCCGGAAGGCGAACCGCACGGCCTCCCCCGCGGTGGCGGGCTCCCCCGCGCCCAGCAGGATCCGCTCGTGGCCGCCGGCCAGGCCGGCCTTGTCGCCCCGGACCACGATCACCGGGCAGTGCGCCCTCCCCGCCACCGCCAGGCCGACCGATCCGAGCAGCAGCCCGGCCAGCTCGCCCCGGCCGCGGCTGCCGGTGACCAGGGCGTGTGCCTCGTAGCCCTCGTGCAGCAGGGCGCGCACCGGGTCGTCGGGGAGGATGTCGGTGGTGACCTTCACGTCCGGACCGCTCCGCGCGGCGCGCTCGGCCGCGGAGGCGACGACGTGTTCGGCCAGCACACGTTCCGAGGGCCGTTCCGTGCCGTCGAGCGGGACTCCGCCCTCGTAGCGCTCCCACCGGGAGGCGTACACCAGCCGCAGCGGGATGTCGTGGCGGGCGGCCTCCGCCACCGCCCAGTCGACCGCGAGCAGGCTTCCGTCCGATCCGTCGACGCCTACGACCAGGGGGAGGGTCATCGTCCCCACCGCCTTTCGTCGGACTGCCACGTCGTGCAGCAGGGGGCTCCGATGCCACCCTCCCACCGTCCGGCAGCGGGCCGCAGGGGCCGATCGGCCCGTTCGCGTACCCGACCAGCCCCTGTCGGCGCCGAGCCCCCGCCGGAGCCTGAGACCCGGGCCCGCCGGACCGGGGGGCTCCCGGAGCGGCGCAGCGAGATCCCCGTCGCGGTCGGCATGACGCGTCGCCTCGACGGGGTCGTCGACGTCGTCGGCGGCCTCACCTGCCGGACCGACGACAGGCACCTGCCGCGGGCCGAGCAGCACGTCGCCGCTCCTGGTCAGGGCGTGTCGCCGGAGTAGTGGAAGCGGCAGGCGACACCGGGGCCCGGGGTGCGCGGTTCGCCGGGGCGTGGGTCGTACAGGGCGCGGCCGCCGGGCCAGCGTGACAGTTCGGTGGGCAGCGCGGCGCCGTCGGCGACGTCCTCCTGGCGCCAGCCGGTGATGTCCAGCAGCAGTCCGTCCAGCGGGCCGCCCACGAGAGCGGCGTACGTCCGGTGCGGCAGCGGGCCGGGGTCGGGATCGTCGTGGTCGTGGCCGTAGACCCGGCCGCGCAGCAGCTGCTCGTCTCCGTTCATACCGGTCAGCCTCGCAGCCGCCACTGACAACGCGGTCCGGCCCAGGTCACCCGCGGACGGCGGGGCCGAGGCCGAACGACCCCTTGCCGGGCCCGCATGGCCCGTGGCGGGCGGGTCCGGCTCCGCACACCCTGGGATCAGGGGCCGCACGGCCTCCACCGTCCTTCCCTGGAGGAGACCATGTCCGGCACAGCGCACACCGTGAGCGACGTGATGACCCACGCCGTCGCCGCCGTCGGCCGCGACGCCCCGTTCAAGGACGTCGTCACCCTGATGGAGGAGTGGAAGGTCAGCGCCCTGCCCGTGCTGGAGGGCGACGGCCGGGTGATCGGTGTCGTGTCCGAGGCCGATCTGCTGCCGAAGGAGGAGTTCCGGGACAGCGACCCGGACCGGTTCACGCAGCGGCAGCGGCTCGACGACCTGGCGAAGGCCGGCGCGGTGACCGCCGGGGAGCTGATGAGCACGCCCGCCGTGACCGTGCACGCGAACGCCACGCTCGCCCAGGCGGCCCGGGTCATGGCCCGGCACGGGGTCAAGCGGCTGCCCGTCGTCAGTGACGAGAGCCTGCTCGAAGGCGTCGTCAGCCGCTCCGACCTGCTGAAGGTCTTCCTCCGCGGCGACGAGGAACTCGCCGCGGAGGTACGGCACGAGGTCGTCGACCGTCTCTTCCCGCTCTCCGCCGATCACATCCAGGTCGAGGTCGCCGAAGGCGTCGTCACCCTCACCGGGTGGGTCGACGACAACGGTCTGGCCGGGGTGGCCGAGCGGCTGGCCCGTACCGTCGAGGGCGTGGTCGACGTCCGCTGCCGTCTCACCTCGATGTCCGTGCGCAGCGATCCGCGATGACGGTCGCGGCGGCCCGCGATGACGCTCCCCGGCCGGGCGCGCCCCGGGACACCGGCCCGCCCCGCAACGGCCGGGTACGGCGGTGTGCGCGGCCGGTGGGCACCGGCCGCGCACACCCTGGTGCGGGACCGGCCTCCTCCCCCCCCCAGGGCTCAACCGGTCCGCACCGGGATGGTCCTGGTTCCCGCCTTCTTCTCCGGAACCGGAATCGGGACCAGGACCGGGCCCGTGACCGTCGGCACGCGCTCTTCCCCTCGGATCGTCATCTGCAGCCTGGCGCAAGGGCGTCGGGAGAGCAGTGGGCCGACCGGCCCTGTCCTGGCCCGGTCGGCCCCTGTCCTCGCGGTCCTCGCGGTGGGCCGACGGCCCCTGATGCCGTCGGTGACGAAGGGTCAGGAGATTTCGATGCGGCGGCCGGTCACGGAGCTCGGCTCGATCCGTACCCACAGGTCGCGTTCGCCGCCCGCCCACGGACCGCTGTGGACCGCCGCGGTGAGCCGCCGCACCTCCTCCGTCTCGCTGACCCGGCTCGCCGGTCCGCGTACCAGGACGCTCCAGCCCTCGCCGTAGGCGTCGTCGATGCGGTCGACCTCGAAGGCCACCTGGTGGCCCTGGGCCATGGACGGGGTGGTGTCGTCGGCGGTCCTGAAGACGATCGTGCCGTCGACCACGCTGTAGTTGACCGGCACGATGACCGGGCCCGAGGGGGTGGCGACGCCGAGCCGGCCCACACCGTGGGAGCCGAGCAGGGTCCGGCACTCGGGCGGGCTCAGCTCCGAGATCTCGGGGTGCTGTCCCGCCGGACCGGCGCCCGGCGGGACGTCGAGGTCGCCGCCCGTGAGGTGCGACATGGTGGTGCGCAGGACGTCGGCGAGCCGGAGCAGGGCGCCCGTGCCCGGCGCGGCCTCGGGGTGTTCCTCCAGGTAGCGCAGGTACCCGGGCGCGATGCCGGCCCGTTCGGCCGTCTCCTCGCGGGTGAGCCCGAGTTCCTCGCGGCGGGCCGCCACGCGGCGCCCCAGGTCCCCGAGCGGCGGTCGTTCCGCCCGGTGCGGTCGGGTGTGCGGTCGTACCTGTTCGGCCATGACCGGTCACGTCCTCTCGTCGGTCAGGTCCCGCGGACGGCGACCTCGTGCTGCTCGACGCCGAGCACCACCTTGAGCGCGCCGGTGTCGGCGGCGCGGGCGAAGACGTCGTACGCCTCGGCCATGTGGTCCAGCGGGAAGGTGTGGGTGACCAGCTGCGTGGTGGGCAGCCGGCCGGCGGCGGCCATCCGCAGCAGGGTGGGGGTGGAGCGGGTGTCCACCAGGCCCGTGGTGATGGTCACGTTCTTGATCCACAGGTCTTCGAGGTGCAGCGTGGCCGGCTTGCCGTGCACGCCGATGTTGGCGACGCGTCCGCCGGGCCGGACCATGCGGGTGCACAGCTCGAAGGTCTCCGGCACGCCGACGGCCTCCATGACGACGTCCGCGCCGAGTCCGTCGGTGAGGTCGGCGATCAGCTGCTCCGGGGTTTCCCGGGCGTCCGCGACGGCGTCCGCGCCGAGGCGCCTGGCCGCCTCCAGCCGGGCCGGGGCCAGGTCCACGGCGACGATCCGCTCGGGGGCGAACAGCCGTGCCGTCGTGATCGCGGCGAGGCCGATGGGGCCCGCGCCGACGACGGCGACGGTGTCCCCGGGACGCACCCGGCCGTTGAGGACGCCCACCTCGTAGGCGGTGGGGAAGATGTCCGCGAGGAGCACGGCGTCCCTGCCGTCCACCGTGCCGGGCAGCGCGTGGACGGACAGGTCCGCGAAGGGGACGCGGACGTACTCGGCCTGGGTGCCGTCGATCAGGTGGCCGAGGATCCAGCCTCCGCCGCCGCGGCACTGGCCGTACATGCCCTCCCGGCAGTAGGAGCAGCGCCCGCAGGAGCTGATGCAGGAGACCAGCACGCGGTCTCCCGGCCGTACCGTCCGTACGTCACTGCCGGCCTCGACGATCTCGCCGACGGCCTCGTGACCGAGGATCGTGCCGGGCCGCACCTCGGGGACGTCGCCCTTCAGGATGTGCAGGTCCGTCCCGCAGATCGTGACGGCGTCCACGCGCACGACGGCGTCGGTGGGGTCCTTGATGGCGGGGTCGGGGGCCTCTTCCCAGGCGGACTGCCCGGGGCCGTGGAAGACGAAGGCCTTCATGGGGTCGCTCACCGTCCTTGGTCCGCGGCGGGGCTCGGGGGCGGCGGACGCCGGCGGCGGTTCCGGCCGGACGTCGGTGGATCGCCGGTACAGCCCCGCACCTCCAGCCTGTCCCCTGCGGGCCGGGTCCGCATGGGCCGTCCGGCCCTGGTGGCCCGCCGGACGGGCCGGAGCTCCGGGCCGGGCTCTCAGCCGTGCGCGACGACCACGACGGGTGCGCCGATGTGGTGCAGGGCGGCGTGGGTGACATGGCCGATGTGCGCGCCGAGGGTCCCGGTGCGGACGCGCCGGCCGACGACGGCCAGGGACGCGTCGCGGGCCGCGGCGACGAGGGCCTGTGCGGCGCTGCCGCAGCGGCTCGCCTCGATCACGTCGACGCCGGGGAACTTCTGCCGCCAGGGGCGCAGCGCCTCGGCCAGAGCGGTCCGGTGGCCGCGTTCGAGGTCGTCCCGGAGCTCGGCGTCACCGGGGAAGCGGAAGGAGGCCGCGGTCGTCTCGGGCCACGCCGACACCACGCGCAGCGGTGCCTCCCGGCGGGCGGCGGCGTCGAAGGCGAACTCCAGCAGGGTGTCGTCCGGGTGGTCGACGTCGAGACCGAGCACGACCGGCCGGAAGGGCGTGGCGGCGGACGGCACGCCCGCCGGGTCGGTGCGGTGCTCGTCCGCGGCCTGCTCGCCGCCCCGCACCAGGGCCACGGGCCGCTCCGCGCGGGCCACGACGGCCAGGCTGACCGAGCCGACCACGAACCCGCCGACGGCGCCGAAGCCCCGCGAGCCCAGCACCAGGAGGTCGGCGCCGCGCGCCGCCTCGCACAGGGCTGCGGGCACGGCGCCCGTCAGCCGCTCGGTGAGCACCTCAAGGCCGGGATGGCGCAGCCGAAGGCCCTCCGCCGACTCGTCCGGCGGCCGCGGGGTCCAGTGCTGACGGGTCTCGGGGCCCACCAGCGGAGCCTGCGCCACGGGTACGGGGTCCGGCTCCACGACGTGCACGAGCTTCAGCGGCAGGCAGCGCAGTCGCGCTTCGCGTGCCGCCCACTCCGCGGCGGCCCGGCTCTCGGCCGACCCGTCGAGGCCCACGGTGACGGTTCGAGGCATGATCTCCACCTCCGGGGTTCACTTCCAGCATGACGCGGACCCGGGCCGGCCGTCGGTGTCGTCCTCGGGGCCGGTCTGCCGGGGTCAGTCCTTCAGCTCCGCGGCGATCCCGGACGCCCACGCCGTCACGGCCGCGAAGTCCCGGAAGTCACCGCCGTTGCCCGAGCGCAGGATCCTGCGGGCCGGCCAGCCGTCCGCGTCGTCGTCGAGGCAGCCGCCGAAGGTGGTGTGGCCGCGGGCGTGCAGCTCCCGCATCGCGCGGCGCACCCCGCGCACGGGCGGGATGTCCCGCTCGGCGGCGGAGGTGTCCAGCGGGCCGCTGCTGAAGAACCAGACGGGCCGCCCGGCGAGGTCACGGCGATGCCGCCGGACGAACGTGCGGGCGTCCTTGTGCCATCGGCCGGCGTACAGTCCGCCGCCCACCACGACCGCGTCGTAGCGGGTGACGAAGGGGACGGACGAGGCCCGCATCGTCTCGACGGTCAGCCCGTGCTCGCGCAGGGTGCCGGCGATCGACTCGGCGATGTCCGCGGTCGATCCGTTCTTCGTGCCGTAGGTGACCAACACCGTGGCGGTCATGGGACGGTCTCCTCTCACAGTCCGCGCAGCCAGTCGTCGGCGGCGCCGTGCAGGGCCTGGTGCTCGCGGACGCGGGCGTCGTCCAGGCGGTAGGTCAGCTTGTCGACCACGTCGACCACGCCGTCGATCTGGCGGGTCATGGAGACGGCGATCTCGGTCTCCGTCCTGCGTTCCAGGTGGCCGGTGAGCGTCACGACGCCCTCGGTCACGGCCACGTCGACGGTGTGGGGCGGCAGCCACAGGGCGCGCACGAGGACTTCGTCGGTCACCTCGGCGCGGATGTCGGCGTCGGGTCGCAGGAAGACCTGCAGCAGGTCGCGGCGGGTGACGATGCCGACCAGCCGGTCCTCCTCGTCGAGGACGGGGAGCCGTTCCACGTGCCGCTCGGCCATGGTGCGGGCCGCCTCGACGATGGTGTTCTCGGCGTGCACGGTGACCGGCGGGTCAGACATCAGGTCGCCGGCGGTGCGCGCCCGTGCCTTGGCCTCCTGCCTCCGGCCGCCGCGCGTCAGCTGGCCGAGTCCTGCCCGGTGCTTCGCCCCGGAGGGGTCCGGGGCGGTGGCCTGGCGGGCCATCAGGTCCGTCTCGGAGACGACCCCGATGACCTTGTCGTCCTCGTCGACCACGGGGAGCCCGCTGATCCGGTGTTCGGCGAGGAGCCGCGCGACCTCCTTGAAGGGCGTGCTGTAGCCGGCGTGGACGACGTCTGTGGTCATCACGGAGCCCACCTTGTTGTGCCTCATCTCGGTTTCCTCCTCGGTCCTCAGCGCAGCCGGCGCAGATAGGGGTCCTGGGGCAGGCGCGGCAGCAGCCGTATCCGTGCGTCGAGCACGGTGACACCGCCCGGTGCGGCCAGGACGGGGTTGAAGTCGGCCTCGGCGAGCTGGGGCAGGTCCGCCGCCATCCGGGACAGCCGCAGGAGCAGGTGTTCCAGGGCTTCGAGGTCGACGGGTCCGTTGCCGCGGGTGCCGAAGAGCAGGGGCGCGCAGCGCGGGGCCGTGATCAGGTCGTGCACGTCGTGGTCGGTGAGCGGGGCGAGCCGGGCGGCGTGGTCGGCGAGCACCTCGGTGGCGGTGCCGCCGAGTCCGAACAGGACCAGCGGGCCGAACACCTCGTCCTGGACGACACCGGCGAACAGCTCGGTGCCGCGCCGGGCGAGCGACTGGACGACCACGCCGGTCATCAGGTCGCCGAAGCGCGTCTGGAGGTCCCGGAAGGCGGCGCGCACCTGCGGCTCGCCGCGCAGGTCGAGGTGGACCGCGCGCTCCTCGCTCTTGTGGACGAGTCCGGGCCAGTGGGCCTTCATGACGACCCGGCCGTCGGCGCCCCGCAGGCGGTCGGCGGCGCGGACGGCGTCGTCCTCGGTCTCGGCCCAGGCCCACGGGATCTGCGGGATGCCGTAGCAGGCGAGCAGGTCGGCGCAGCCGCGCGGGTCGAGCCAGCCGCCGTCCGGGTGCGCCGTGAGGTGGGCCTCGGCGAGGGCGCGGGCGCGCTCGGTCTCGACGTCGTCGAGAGCCGGTACGGTGCCGGCCGGGCGGGCCAGCCAGGCCGCACGGTCGGCCGCGTGGGCCAGTGCGCGGGCGGCCGCCTGGGGCTCGGCATAGGACGGGACGGTGCCGCCCGCGTCCGCGGCGGGCAGCAGCCGCACCGGCAGGTCCTGCTCCAGGCGGACGGCGAGGACCGGCTTGGGCCTGCGGCCGGGCGCCCCGGTGAGGGCCCGCACCAGGTCGTCGCCGGTGGCGGTGGCGAGGGCCGTCGGCACGAGGGCCACCAGGACCGCGTCGACGCCCGGGTACTCCATGAGCGCGTCGACGCAGTCCGTGAGCTGTGCCTCGGTCACGGCGGCGGTGGCGTCGACCGGGTTGCCGACGGCCGCTCCGCCGGGCAGCACGGCGCGCAGGGCCTCGGCCGTCGCCGGGGTGAACGCCGGCAGGGCGAGCCCCGCCTCGGCACAGGCGTCGGCGGCCAGCACCCCGGCGCCGCCCGCGTTGGTGACGACGGCGACGCGCTTGCCTTCGGGCAGGGTCTGGGAGTGCAGCAGCGCGGCCGCTTCGAGCAGTTCGCCGACCGAGCGGGTGGCGGTGATGCCGGCCTGGGTGAACAGGGCCCGGCGGGTCATGGTGGGGGTGGCGGCGGCCGCGGTGTGGGAGGCGGCGGCCCGGCGTCCGGCCGCGGACCGGCCGGCGTCCACGGTCAGCACCGGCATCCGGCGGGCGACCCGGCGGGCGGTACGGGAGAACGCGCGCGGGTTGCCGAAGGACTCCAGGTGCAGCAGCGCGAGGTCGGTACGGCCGTCCGTCTCCCACCACTGGAGCATGTCGTTGCCGCTGACGTCGTACTTGTCGCCGAGCGAGACGAAGGAGGACACGCCGATGCCGAGCCGGGACAGGCCGTCGAGCAGGGCGATGCCGACACCGCCGGACTGGACGGCGACGCCGGCCGCCCCCGGGCGGGGGTGCTCGGCGGCGAAGGTGGCGTCGAGGCTCAGCCGGGCGTCGGTGTTGGAGATGCCGAGGCAGTTGGGGCCGACGAGCCGCATGCCGTGGGTGCGGCAGGCGGTGCGCAGCGCCTGTGCCTGGTCGGGGTCGAGGCCCGAGGTGACGACGAGGAGGGCGCGGACGCCGGCCGTGCCGCACTCCTCGGCGGTCGCCGCGACGGCGGCCGCGGGCACCGCCACGACCACCAGGTCCGGGGTGCGGGGCAGGGCGCTGACGGACGGGTAGCACGGCACGCCGAGGACCGAGGTCACGCTCGGGTTCACGGCGAACAGCCGGCGGGTGTAGCCGCCGGTGTGGATGTGGTGGAGGATCGCCCGGCCGACGGAGCCGGGTGTGCGACCGGCGCCGACGACGGCGACCGCCTCCGGGCACAGCAGCGGCCGCAGGCTCGCCACGTCGGCGGCGCGGCCCCGGGACTCGACGGCGGTGAGGTAGGTGTCGTCCTGGTCGAGGTGGATGGTGCAGCGCGTCTGAGGGCCCTCGAAGCGGCGGGACGTGCGCAGGCCGAGGTCGGCGAAGAGGCGGAGCACCTCGCCGTTCTCGCTGAGCGCGTCGGCCGTGAAGGTGGTGATGCCGTCGGCGCGGGCGGCCGAGACCAGGTGTTCGACGAGGAGTGTGCCGACGCCGCGGTGGTGCAGTCCGTCGGCCACGGCGATGGAGATCTCCGCCGAGTGCTTGCCGTCGCCGGCTGCGTCGCCGGCGTCCGCGTCGGGTGCGGTCTCGTACTCGGCGAGGCCGAGGACCTGGCCGCGCGCCTCGGCGAGGAGTGCCCGGTAGCCGGGGCGGGCGGGAGCGCACGCACGGTCGGCGGCCATGGCGGCGGAGCGCCGGCTGACCGAGAAGAACCGCAGGCGGAGGTTCTCAGCGGACATGGCGTCGTAGAACCCCTTGAGCCGGTCGTGGTCGCCGGGGGTCGCGGGCCGGATGCATACGGTGGTGCCGTCCGCGAGCAGCGCGTGGGCGGGGGCTCGTTCGAGCAGCGAGTCGGTCATTGCGGTTCTCCTCCAAACCGGTGGGCACTACGAGCATCCGGCGCGGCGGGCCGCGGCCCCATGGGCTGTCCGGGGCCGGGCGAGGGCCGAACGGCCCTGATCAGGAGGACGGACGTGCCGGGACCGCGGCCGTCGAACGCGCCGAACGCGCGGAAGGCGCCGAACGCGACTGCCCTCGCGGGCGACCGGGGGGCGGTCGGCCGGCGAGGGCAGGGCGGGGCGCCGTCGATGGGGGCCGGGTCAGCGGGTGTGGTCAGCCGTTCCAGGTCCAGTCGGCGACCTCGGGCAGGTCGGTGCCGTGCTCGCGGATCCAGGCCTGGTGCCGGGTGCGCGCGTCGGCCATCTGCTGGCGCACGCTCGCCGCGCGGACGGAGAGCCCGGGGACCCGGTCGATGACGTCCATGACCAGCCGGTAGCGGTCCAGGTCGTTGCGGACGACCATGTCGAACGGGGTCGTCGTGGTCCCGGACTCCTTGTAGCCGCGCACGTGCAGGTTCTTGTGCCCGGTGCGGCGGTAGGCGAGCCGGTGGATGAGCCAGGGGTAGCCGTGGTAGGCGAAGATCACCGGCCGGTCCGCCGTGAACAGCCCGTCGTACTCGAAGTCGCTCATCCCGTGCGGGTGTTCCTCCTTCGGCAGCAGCCTCGTCATGTCGACGACGTTGACCACCCGTACGGCCAGCTCGGGCAGGTGCCGGCGCAGCAACTGGGCGGCGGCCAGCACCTCCTGGGTGGGCACGTCCCCGGCGCAGGCCAGGACGACGTCGGGTTCACGGGTGCCGTTCTCGGTGCCCGCCCACTCCCAGATCCCGGCGCCGCGCGCGCAGTGCACCCGGGCCTGGTCCATCGACAGCCAGTCGAAGCAGGGCTGTTTGCCGGCCACGATCACGTTCACGTAGTCCCGGCTGCGCAGCGCGTGGTCCGCCACCGAGAGCAGGGTGTTGGCGTCCGGCGGGAGGTAGACGCGGACGACCTCCGGGCTCTTGTTGAGGACGTGGTCGACGAAACCGGGGTCCTGGTGCGAGAAGCCGTTGTGGTCCTGCCGCCAGACATGGGAGGTGAGGAGGTAGTTGAGGGAGGCGATCGGGGCGCGCCAGGGCAACTGCCGCGAGGTACGGAGCCACTTGATGTGCTGGTTGACCATGGAGTCGACGATGTGCACGAACGCCTCGTAGCAGGAGAACAGCCCGTGCCGGCCGGTCAGCAGGTAGCCCTCCAGCCAGCCCTGGCACAGGTGCTCGGAGAGGATCTCCATCACCCGGCCGTGGTGTTCGAGGTGCTCGTCCACCGGCAGCCGCCCGGCCTGCCACGCCTTGCCGCTGACGTCGAGGACGGCCTGGAGCCGGTTGGAGGCGGTCTCGTCCGGCCCGACCAGCCGGAAGTCCCGGCGCAGCCTGGTGTCCTTCATGACCCGGGCCAGGAAGTCGCCCAGGACGCGGGTGGGTTCGTGCAGGGTGGTGCCCGGCTTGTCGACGGGGACGGCGAACTCGTCGAGATCGGCCAGCGGCAGGTCGCGCACCAGCAGACCGCCGTTGGCGTAGGGCGACGCACCCAGCCGGCGGGGACCGTCGGGGACACAGGCCAGGACGTCGGCGACCGGCCGCCCGTCGGGGCCGAAGAGCTCCTCGGGCCGGTAGGACCGCAGCCACGCCTCCAGCTGCCGCAGGTGCGCCGGGTTCTCGCGGACCTCGGCGAGCGGGACCTGGTGGGCCCGCCAGGTGCCCTCGACCGGCACGCCGTCCACCTCCGCCGGGCCGGTCCAGCCCTTGGGCGTGCGCAGGACGATCACCGGCCAGTGCACCCGCTCGGTGACCCCGTCCTCGCGGGCGGAGCGCTGCATCACGGCGATCCGGTCCAGGGCGGTGTCCATCGCCGCGGCCATGGCCCGGTGGACCTCGCGCGGGTCGTCGCCCGTGACGTGGATCGGCTCGTGGCCGTAACCCCGCAGCAGGGAGTCGAGTTCGGCCTCGGGCAGCCGGGACAGGACGGTCGGGTTGGCGATCTTGTAGCCGTTCAGGTGCAGGATCGGCAGGACCGCGCCGTCGTGCACCGGGTCGAGGAACTTGTTGGAGTGCCAGGAGGCGGCCAGCGGCCCGGTCTCCGCCTCGCCGTCGCCGATCACGCACGCGACCAGCAGCTCGGGGCTGTCGAGGGCGGCGCCGTAGGCGTGCGCGAGGGAGTAGCCGAGCTCGCCGCCCTCGTGGATCGAGCCGGGCGTCTCGGGGGCGACGTGGCTGGGCACCCCGCCGGGGAAGGAGAACTGGCGGAACAGGCGGCCCATCCCCGCCCCGTCCCGCGGCACGTCCGGGTAGGTCTCGCTGTAGCTGCCCTCCAGCCAGGAGTTCGCCAGCACCGAGGGCCCGCCGTGGCCCGGCCCCCACACGCACAGCGCGTCCAGGCCGCGCGCCCTGATCACCCGGTTGAGGTGGGTGTAGACGAGGTTCAGGCCGGGTGAGGTGCCCCAGTGGCCCAGCAGCCGGGGCTTGATGTGCTCGGGGCGCAGCGGCTCGGTGAGCAGCGGGTTGGACATCAGGTAGATCTGGCCCGCCGCGAGGTAGTTGGCGGCACGCCAGTGGGCGTCCAGCGTGCGCAGTTCGTCGTCGGACAGGGCGGTGGCGTCCTGGGGTTCGGCCTTGGACATGGAAATGGCTCCGTGAGTCGGTCATCGGGCGGTGGACAGGCCGGGCGGGTGAAGCCGCAGGAGGGGGCGTGGGCGTCACGTCCGTTCGGGGACGACGGCGACCGGGCACGCGGCGTGGTGCAGGACCCCGTGGGCCACCCGGCCCAGCTGGAGCCCGAAGTGCCCGGCGTCGCGCCGGGCGCCGACCACGAGCAGGTCGGCGTGGCGGGAGGCGGCCAGCAGCACCTGGCGGGCGGGGCCCTCGACGGTCTGCCGGTGCATGGACACCTCCTTCGGTACGTCGCGCAGCGCCTCCTCCAGGGTGTCCGAGGCCTGCTGCTCGTGCAGCCGGGCGGGTTCCCCGGTCAGCAGCGGGTGATCGGTGCTCTCCCGCGCGGGGCACCGCCAGGCCCGGACGGCGTCGACCTCGGCGCCCCGCAACCCGGCCTCCCGGACGGCGAAGTCGACGGCCGCCCTGCCGCCGACGCCGAGCACGATCCGGCCGCCGGACCCGGTGCGGACCTGGTTGTCGTGGCCGCCGCGGACGACGATCACCGGGCAGTGGGCGTGCGCGGCGACGGCGAGGCCGACCGATCCGAGCAGCATCTCGACGAGACCGCTGCGCCCCCGGCAGCCCAGCACCACCGCGGTGGCCTCCCGGCTCTCCCGGACCAGCGCGTACTCCGGCTCCTCCGGCAGGACGTCGGTGGTGACCTTCAGGTCGGGCCGGCGGCTGTGGGCGCGCCGGGCCGCGACGGCGACGACGTCTTCGGCCGTCGGCCGGCCGGACGGCTCGGTGAGGGCGTCGGTGAGCGATTCGCCCTCGTACCGTTCCCACAGCGAGGCGTACACCAGCCGGAGCGGCACCCCGCGCAGGTCGGCCTCGTCGGCCGCCCAGTCGACGGCGCGCAGGCTGGACTCGGAGCCGTCGACCCCGGCCACGACCGGCAGGTCCATCGTGCTCACCGCCCCGCACCCAGGTCGAAGACGATCCGGGCCTTGACCTGGCCGCGCAGCACGTCCTCGATCGACTCGTTGACGGTGTCCAGCGGGCGGATCTCGTGGACGACCCTGGTCCGGCCGGCCGCGTGCAGCCGGAACACCTCGGCGAGGTCCTGCCGGGTGCCCACGATGGAGCCGATCACGCTCGTGCCGTTCAGCACGGTGTCGAAGATCGGGACGCGGACCGTGCCGTGCGCGGGCAGCGCCACCATCACCAGCTTCCCGCCGCGCCGCAGACCGGAGTTGACGGCCTCGAACGCGGCGTCGTTCACCGCGAGGGCGATCGCGGCGTGCGCGCCGCCGTGCCGCTTGAGCACCGCGCCGACGTCGTCCTTGCGGGCGTCGATGACGAGGTCGGCGCCGAGTTCGGCGGCGAGTTCCAGCTTGTCGTCGGTGACGTCGATCGCGGCCACCTGGGCCCCGGCGATCTTCGCGTACTGCAGGGCGAGGTGTCCGAGTCCGCCGACGCCCGAGATCGCGACGAGCTGGGTGGGCCGTACGCCGGCCACCTTGAGCGCCTTGTACGTGGTGACGCCCGCGCAGGTCAGCGGGGCGGCGTCGAAGGGGGTGACGCCCCGCGGGACCGGCTGGGCGAAGTCGGCCCAGGCCAGCATCTTCTCGGCGTACCCGCCGTCGCAGCCGTAGCCGGTGTTGACCTGCTGCTCGCACAGGGTCTCCCAGCCGGACAGGCAGTGCTCGCACCGCCCGCACGCCCGGCCCAGCCAGGGCACGGCGACCCGCTGTCCGACCGCCAGATGGGTGACGCCGGCGCCGAGTTCCTCGACGATGCCGACGCCCTCGTGTCCGGGGACGAACGGCGGGTTCGGCTTGACCGGCCAGTCGCCGCGGGCCGCGTGGATGTCGGTGTGGCAGAGTCCGGAGGCCTCGACCCGGATCCGGACCTGGCCGGGGCCGGGCTCGGGGTCGGGCCGCTCCTCGATGACCAGGGGCTCGCCGAAGGCTCGTACGACCGCTGCCTTCATGATGTGTTCTCTCCTCGGAGTGGGTCAGCCGTGGGCTACGACGGCGACGGGGGCGGTGGAGTGGTGCAGGACGGCGTGGGTGACATGGCCGATGTGGGAGCCGAGGGCGCCGCGGCGGATCCGGCGGCCGACGACGACCAGCGAGGCCTCCCGGGACGCCGCCACGAGCAGGTCGGCGGCGCTGCCGCAGCGGGACTCCTCGGTGGTCGTCACGTCCGGGTACTTGTGCCGCCAGGGGCTCAGCACCTCGGCGAGGGTCCGGGACTGCTCCAGGGTCAGCGCCTGGTGCAGGGTCGGGTCCACCGGCATCCCGTACGCGTAGTACGGGGGCGGGGACCAGGCGTGCACGACCCGCAGCGAGGTGGCGCGGCGCAGGGCGGCGTCGAAGGCGAACTCGATCAGCGTCTCGTCGGGGTGGTCGGTGTCCAGGCCGAGGACGACGGGGCGGAAAGGTGTCGCGGCGGAGGGAATGCCCGCCGGATCGGCCTCGTGCTCGTCGGCGGCCTGCTCGCCCGCCCGCACCAGCACCACGGGGCTCTCGGCGTGGGCGACGACGCTCAGGCCGACGGAGCCGACCAGGAAGCCGCCGACGCCGCCGAGGGCCCGGGAGCCGAGGACGAGCAGGGCGGCGGTCTTCGACGCGTCGGTCAGGACATCGCCGGCGCTGCCGGACACCTGCTCGCCGGTCACCTGCACACCGGGGTGGCGCAGCCGCAGCCCGTCCACGGCCTCCCGCGGAATCCTCTCGGTCCAGTGCCGGTGTGTCTCGGGTCCGAGCAGCGGGGCCTGTGCCATCGGGTCGGGCACCGGTTCCCAGACGTGCACGACCTTCAGCGGCAGACCGCGCAGCCCGGCCTCGCGGGCCGCCCACTCGGCGGCCGCCCGGCTCTCGGCCGAGCCGTCGAGGGCTGCGGTGACGGTGCGGGTCATGTTCGGTACCTCCTGGCGCGAGGGATCGGGCCGGGTTGCTCCGGCGGATCCGGTTCCAGCGTCGTGTTCGTGGGCTCTCCGGAGCAGGGGCCACAGGTCCCGGGCGGGGGCCGTTCGACCCCCGGTCCGGTGGGTGCCGTGCCCGGACAGGAACCACTCTGGCCGCGCGCCGCGGATCCCGCCGGATGCCGAAGGTCCGCGTCGGCAGGGCTGAACGGCCCTGGTTCGCAGGGCCGTTGGCATCAGTAGGCGGACAGGCCGTGCGCCCGGAACTGCGCGCGGACGCGTGCGGTCAGTTCCGGGGTGGGCACGGGGTTGTCCTTCAACGGGTAGGGAACGCCGAGGGCTTCGTACTTCGCGGCGCCGAGCTTGTGGAAAGGCAGCACGTCCACCCGGTCCACCGCGTCGAGTCCGGCCACGAACCGGGCCAGCCCGTCGACGGCCTTCGGGTCGTCGGTCCAGCCGGGGACCAGGACGTACCGGATCCACATCGGGATGCCCAGCCGGTCCAGGCGGGTGGCGAAGTTCAGGGTGGGGGCCAGTTCTCCGCCGGTCAGGGCGCGGTAGGTGCGCAGGTCGAAGGACTTGATGTCCAGCAGGACCAGGTCGGTGTGGGCGAGGAGTCCGTCGGTGGCGCGGGCGCCGAGGAAGCCGGAGGTGTCCAGGGCCGTGTGCAGCCCGGCCTGCTTGCAGCGGCGCAGGAGCTCGCCGGTGAAGGCGGACTGCAGGAGCGGTTCGCCGCCGGTGACGGTCACTCCGCCGCCGGCCGTGGTGAGGAAGGCGCGGTACTTCCCGATCTCCGTCATCACCTCGTCGACGGTCGTCTCCCTGCCGTCGCGCATGTGCCAGGTGTCGGGATTGGCGCAGTACAGGCAGCGCAGCGGGCAGCCGGCGACGAAGAGGACGAACCGGGTCCCGGGACCGTCCACGCCGGTGGACAGGTCCCAGGAGTGGATCCGGCCGCGCGGGCCGGTGCTCACAGCGCTCCGTGGAAGGTGCGGCTGATCACGTCGAGCTGCTGCTCCCGGGTCAGCCGGACGAAGTTGACGGCGTAGCCGGAGACCCGGATGGTCAGGTCCGGGTACTTCTCCGGGTGTTCCATCGCGTCCTCGAGGGTCGCCCGGTCGAGGACGTTGACGTTCATGTGGAAGCCGCCGGCCGCCATGTAGGCGTCGAGGATGCCGACCAGGTGGCCCGCGCGTTCGGCCGGGTTGTGGCCCAGGCCCTCGGGCGTGACGGTGGTGGTCAGGGAGATGCCGTCGCGGGCCTGTTCGTACGGCAGTTTGGCCACCGAGAGGGCGGAGGCGGCGACACCGTGGCGGTCGCGGCCGTTCATCGGGTTGGCGCCGGGGGCGAAGGGCTGTCCGGCGCGCCGGCCGTCGGGGGTGTTGCCGGTGTGCTTGCCATAGACGACGTTCGAGGTGATGGTGAGGACCGACTGGGTGTGCTCCGCCTCCCGGTAGGCGGGGTACTGGCGCACCTTGGCCATGAAGGACTCCACCAGGTCGACGGCGATGGCGTCGGCGCGGTCGTCGTTGTTGCCGTACGCCGGGAAGTCGCCCTCGGTGCGGAAGTCGACGGCGAGCCCGGAGGCGTCCCGGAACACCTTCACCCGCGCGTACCTGACGGCGGACAGGCTGTCGGCGGCGACCGAGAGACCGGCGATGCCGCAGGCCAGGAAGCGGTGCACGGGATAGTCGTGCAGGGCCATCTCGATGCGTTCGTAGGCGTACTTGTCGTGCATGTAGTGGATGACGTTGAGGGCGTTGACGTAGGTCCGGGCCAGCCAGTCCAGGACGTGGTCGTAGGCCTCGGTCAGTTCCTCGTAGTCGAGGTACTCGCCGGTCAGCGGAGGCGCGGCGGGTGCGACCTGTTCGCCGGTCATCTCGTCGCGGCCGCCGTTGATGGCGTACAGCAGGGCCTTGGCGAGGTTGACCCGGGCGCCGAAGAACTGCATCTGCCGGCCGACCTGCATGGCCGAGACGCAGCAGGCGATCGCGGTGTCGTCGCCGGTGCGCGGGCGGAGCAGGTCGTCGGACTCGTACTGGACGGCGCTGGTGTCGATCGAGACCCGGGCGCAGAACTCCTTGAATCCGGCGGGCAGTCGGGGCGACCAGAGCACGGTCAGGTTGGGTTCGGGGGCGGGGCCGAGGTTGTAGAGGGTCTGCAGGAAGCGGAAGGAGGTGCGGGTGACCAGCGGACGGCCGTCCGTGCCGATACCGCCGATGGACTCCGTCACCCAGGTGGGGTCGCCGGAGAACAGGGCGTCGTACTCGGGGGTGCGCAGGAAGCGGACGATCCGCAGTTTGATGACGAAGTCGTCGATCAGCTCCTGGGCGCCCCTCTCGTCGAGGAGGCCGTCCGTCAGGTCCCGCTGGAGGTAGACGTCGAGGAAGGTGGAGGTGCGGCCGAGCGACATCGCGGCGCCGTTCTGCTCCTTCACCGCGGCGAGGTAGCCGAGGTAGAGCCACTGCACGGCCTCGTGCGCGGTGGCGGCGGGCCGGGAGACGTCACAGCCGTACGTCGCCGCCATCTGCGTCAGCTCGCCCAACGCCCGGATCTGTTCGGCGAGTTCCTCCCGGTCACGGATGACGTTGGCGGTGGAGGCGCAGGCGTCGAGCATGGCCCGCTCGGCCTTCTTGGCCTCGATCAGCCGGTCCGTGCCGTAGAGGGCCACCCGCCGGTAGTCGCCGATGATCCGGCCGCGGCCGTAGGCGTCGGGCAGGCCGGTGATGACGCCGGCCCTGCGGGCGGCGCGCATCTCGGGGGTGTAGGCGTCGAAGACGCCGTCGTTGTGCGTCTTGCGGTAGCCGCCGAAGACGCGGGTCACGAACGGGTCGGGCTCGTAGCCGTACGCGCGCAGTCCGTTCTCCACCATGCGCAGGCCGCCGTTCGGCATGATCGCCCGCTTGAGCGGGGCGTCGGTCTGGAGGCCGACGATCAGTTCGCGGTCGCGGTCGATCCAGCCGGGGGCGTGCGAGGTGATCGTGGAGGGGGTGGCGGTGTCGACGGCGAGCACGCCCCGGCGCCGCTCCTCCGGGAACAGGGAGCTGACCTTCTCCCAGACGGCGCGGGTGCGTTCGGTGGGGCCGGTCAGGAAGGACGCGTCGCCCTCGTACGGTGTGTAGTTGGCCTGGATGAAGTCGCGTACGTCGACGTGGTCGCGCCAGCCGGTTCCGGCGAAGCCTCGCCAGGCACCGGCCGTCCGGTTGTCTGCTGTCACGGTGACGGTCATCGCCGGTTCCCTCTCCTGCTCGTTGCTCGGGCCTCTGATCCTGGTGCGCGGTGCCGGCTGCGGGCAGTGCCGACCGGGGCCCGCGGGCGGGGCCGTACGGCCCCTGGCGGACCGGCCGCACGGTCCCGGCCGCCGCCCGCCCTCAGGCCGTGGTCAGATCCGGGCGGACCAACGTGCCCGAGCGGCCGTGCACGATCTCGTACGCCGCGTCCAGCGCCCCGATGGCGGCGAGTCCGCCCGTGTGCTCGACGAACCGGGACGCCGCCTCGGTCTTCGGCCCCATGGAGCCGTCGGGGAAGCCGCCGTGGCGCAGCTCGGCCGGGGTGGCGTCGAGGAGGGGACGCTGCTCGGGGGTGCCGTAGCCCTCGTAGACGTAGGGCACGTCGGTGAGGACGAGCAGGAAGTCGGCCTTGAGGTCCTCGGCGAGCAGGGCCGCGGCGAGGTCCTTGTCGACGACGGCCTCGACTCCGGTCAGCGCGCCGGTGTCCCGGTCGGCGGTGACGGGGACACCGCCACCGCCGGCGCAGATCACGAGGGCGCCGGCGTCGAGGAGGTGGTGGATCGTGTCGGTCTCCACGATCCGTTCCGGCTTCGGCGAGGGCACCACGCGCCGCCAGCCCCCGGTGTCCTGGGCGATGTGCCAGCCCCGTTCGCGGGCCAGGGAGCGGGCCGTGTCGCGGGGGTGGAGCGGGCCGACGAACTTCGTGGGGCGGTCGAACGCCGGGTCGTCGGCCCGGACCAGGGTGTGGGTGACGAGGTCGGCGATCTGCCGGCCGGGCAGGGCGTTGTGCAGCGTGCAGGCCAGCAGGGAGCCGATCAGGCCCTGGGTCTGGGCGCCGAGCAGGTGCAGCGGGTACGGGGCGCTCAGGGCGGGGTCGGCGGCGCTCTCCACGGCGAGCAGGCCGATCTGGGGGCCGTTGCCGTGGGTGATGACCAGCTCGTGGTCGTGGGCGAGGGCGGCGAGGGCGATGGCGACCCGGTCGATGTTGGCCTGCTGGACGGCGGCGTCGGGGCGTTCGCCCCGGTGCAGCAGGGCGTTGCCGCCGAGGGCGACGACGATGCGCATGATGTCAGTCCTCCAGGGTGGCCACGAGGACGGCCTTGACGGTGTGCAGCCGGTTCCCGGCCGAGGCGGGCGCTGCGGACGAGTCGGTTCGCAACCGATCGTTCTGCGCCGTGCGGGGGGCCGGGAGCGGCCGTACGGGCTCGGGGACGTGCTGAAGGTCCCGGGCGGCCGGGACCGTTCGGCCCATGCAGGTGCGGGGCGGCCACCGCACCCTGGCAGTAGTAGTCAGTGAGCGCCGCCCCGGAGGTGGGACATGAGCACCGCACCGACCCCTGTCACGCTGCGGACCCTCCCCCGCGAACACCGGGAGCGGCTGATGCGTCTCGCCCGGGAGGTCTCCTTCCCGCAGGGGACGCGGCTCTTCGAGGAGGGGGCCCGCGCGGACCGGTTCTGGATCATCCGCTCCGGCCGCGTCGAACTCGACATGCACGTTCCCGGCCGCCGGGCGGCGGTCATCGAGAACCTGGGTCACGACGAACTGGTCGGGTGGTCGTGGCTGTACCCACCGTACGTGTGGCACATGGGCGCCGAGGCCACCACGCCGGTGCGGGCCCACGAGTTCGACGCCGTCGCCGTCCGGTCCATGTGCCAGGACGACCCGGAGCTGGGCCGCGCCGTCAGCCAGTGGGTGGGCCAGGTGATCGCCCACCGCCTGCGGGCCACCCGCACCCGGCTGCTGGACCTGTTCGCCCCGTACGGCGCCGGCGTCTGACGACGCGGCCCGGCCCCTCCGCCTTGCGGCCGGCTCTCCAGGGAGTGATCATGCACGGAACACCGCACATCGTGAGCGACGTCATGACACAGACCGTCGTCAGCGTCGGACGGCAGGCCCCCTTCAAGGAGGTGGTGCGGCTGATGCGGGACTGGCGGATCAGCGCCCTGCCGGTGGTCGAGGGCGAGGGCCGGGTCGTCGGTGTCGTCTCGGAGGCGGACCTGCTGCACAAGGAGGAGGTCCGGGACGGCGACCCCGACCTCCCCCGGTCCGAGCTGCGCGGGCTCGCGGGACCGGCCAAGGCCGCCGCGGTGACGGCCGATCAGCTCATGACCTCCCCTGCCCTCACCACCCGTCCGGGCGCCACCCTCGCCGAGGCCGCCCGCACCATGGCACGCGCGAAGGTCAAGCGGCTCCCGGTCGTGGACGAGTTCGGCCTGCTGCAGGGTGTGGTCAGCCGCGCGGACCTGCTCAAGGTCTTCCTGCGCGGTGACGAGGAGATCGCCGAGGAGGTACGGCGCGAGATCGTCTCCGCCCTCTTCCCGCCGCCCTCCTCCGCGCTGCGGGTCGACGTCCAGGAGGGGGTGGTCAGGCTCGTCGGCCGGATCCGGGACACCGCCCTCGTCCCCGTCGCGGCGCGGCTGGTCCGTGCCGTCGAAGGGGTGGTGGACGTGGAGTTCGAGCTGACGTCCGACCGGCCGCAGGAGGGAAGTGGGGCCGGTCGGCCCTAGTAGAACCGGCCCCGGCGGGTGATGATCGTCCCGAGCGCTACGCAGCCTGCCCGCCGACCGGGGGCAGCCGGGGAACCAGGGGACGTCATGGCAGAGGCACGCACCTTCACGGAACAGGACCCGATCCGCGTGTTCCTGCTGGACGACCACGAGGTCGTCCGGCGCGGCATCACCGACCTCCTCGACGCCGAACCCGACATCTCGGTCGTCGGGGACGCCGACACCGTCCAGCACGCGCTGGCCCGCGGCCCCGCCCTGCGCCCGCACGTCGCGGTCCTCGACGTCCGCCTGCCCGACGGCGACGGCATCACCGTCTGCCGCGAGCTGCGGAACCAGATGCCCGACCTGGCCTGCCTCATGCTCACCTCCTTCGACGACGAGGACGCCCTGCTCGACGCGATCATGGCCGGGGCCTCCGGCTACGTACTCAAGCAGATCAAGGGCTCCGACCTCGTCTCGGCGGTCCGCACCGTCGCCTCCGGACAGTCGATGCTGGACCCCGCGACCACCGCCCGCCTCATGCGCTCACTGCGGGCCGACCCCGCCGAGACCCCGACGATGCCGGCCGAGCTGGCCGGCCTGTCACCCCGTGAGCGGGACATCCTCGCCCTCATCGGCGACGGTCTGACCAACCGGGAGATCGGCAAGAAGCTGTACCTCTCCGAGAAGACCGTCAAGAACCACATCTCCCGGCTGCTGGCCAAGCTCGGCGTCCAGCGCCGCGTCCAGGCCGCCGTCCTCGCCTCCCACCTGGAACAGCCCGAGCCGGGAGACCGCCCGGCCCGGTGAACCCCCGCGAGCCGGACCCGGGTGACCGGGCCGGCGCGCGGCGCCCGCCGGCCCGCCGGGGCCGTCCGGCCCCGGTCGGTGACCATCGGCCCACTGACCGCACCGCATCCACCGGGCACCGTGGGAGGCGCGGTTCCCGAGCCACGGGGCCGGGTGACGAGAGGTGCTGTGATGGCGAAGGCGTATCTGGTGGGCAGCGGGATCGCGGCGCTCGCCGCGGCGGCGTTCCTGATCCGCGACGGCGGCTTCGAGGGGTCGGACATCCACCTCTTCGAGGAGCAGCTGGGCATCGGGGGCAGTCTGGACGCGGGCGGCACGGCCGAGGCCGGGTACACCATGCGCGGCGGCCGGATGTTCGAGGCCGAGTTCCGCTGCACCTACGACCTGCTGTCCGGCATCCCCACCCTGGACGACCCCTCGGTGTCGGTGACGCAGGAGATCCTGGCCGGGCACGAGGAGTTCGCCTGGGACGACATCGCCCGGCTGGTCGACGGCGACGGCCGGATCGTGGACGTCGGCTCGATGGGCTTCTCCGAGCGCGACCGGCTGGAGCTGGTCCGCTGTCTGGCCACCCCCGAGGCGCACCTGGACGACAAGCGGATCACCGACTGCTTCGGCGAGCACTTCTTCACCACGAACTTCTGGTTCATGTGGTGCACCGCGTTCGCCTTCCAGCCCTGGCACAGCGCGATCGAGTTCCGCCGCTATCTCCGCCGCTTCGTCCACCTGTTCCCGGAGTTCGGCTCCATGTCGGGCATCCACCGGACCCGGTACAACCAGTACGACTCGATCGTGCGCCCGCTGGCGGCCTGGCTGCGCGGGCACGGTGTGACCATCCACCCCGGGTGCACGGTCACCGATCTCGGCTTCGCCCCCGGTGTCGGCAGCGGCACGGTGGAGGAGCTGACCGTCTCCCGGGCCGGCCGGCAGGAAAAGATCGCCGTCGCCCCCGGCGATCTGGTCCTCGTCACCAACGGCTCCATGACCGACGCCTCCAGCCGGGGCACGCACACCGCTCCCCCGCCGCCGCCCTCCCCGCGCTCGGAGGCATGGCTGCTCTGGCACCGGCTGGCCCGCGGCCGCGAGAACTTCGGGAACCCCGGCGCCTTCGACAAGCACGTGCGGGAATCCCGCTGGGAGTCGTTCACCGTCACCGCCAAGGATCCCGTCTTCCTGGACGCGCTGGCGGAGTTCAGCGGCCGGGAGACCGGCAGGGGCGGGCTGATGACCTTCACCGGCTCCAACTGGCTGCTCACCATCGTCGCCAACCGCCAGCCCGTCTACCGCGACCAGCCCGAGGGCGTCTCGGTCTGGTGGGGCTACGGCCTCTTCCCCGGCCGGGCCGGCAACAGCACGCCCAAGCCGATGACCATGTGCTCGGGGCGGGAGATCCTCGAAGAGGTCCTGCACCACCTGCGCTTCGACGACCGCACCCGCGCCCGCGTCCTGGAGACGTCCACGGTCATCCCCTGCCTGATGCCGTACATCACCAGCCAGTTCCTGAACCGCCGCCGCGACGACCGCCCCGCCGTCGTGCCCGAGGGGTCGGTCAACCTCGCCTTCATCGGCCAGTTCGCCGAGGTGCCCGACGACGTCGTCTTCACCGTCGAGTACTCCGTCCGCACGGCGTGGACGGCGGTCTCCCGGCTGCTCCACCTCGACCGGCAGCCGCCGCCCGTCTACAAGGGCCACCACGACCCGCACGTCCTGGCGGCGGCGCTGGAGACCATGCACCGCCGCTGAGGCACCCGCCCCGTCAGGCGGGTGACGGAGGAACCGTCGCGCCTGCGGAGCCGCCGGCCGCCGGCCGGGGCGACGTGCGAGAGCCCGGCTGGGCCGACCGGCCCCGAGAAGGGGACCGACAGCACCTGCCCCCTGCCGTCCCGTCGGCCGGACGCTGGGGAAAGCATCCAGCCGACGCCCGACGGAGGAGACCGAGATCATGGTCCGTTACGTGTACGACTTCGCGGAAGGCGGCCGAGACCTGGCCGGCCTGCTCGGCGGCAAGGGGGCCAACCTCGCCGAGATGACCCGGCTGGGGCTGCCGGTGCCGCCGGGCTTCACCGTGACGACCGAGGCCTGCCGGACCTTCCTCGGTACCGGCAGCGAGCCGGCCGGACTGGCCGACGAGATCTCCGCGCATCTGCTCGCCCTGGAGAACGCGGCCGGCCGGAGACTGGGGCAGCCGGACGACCCGCTGCTGCTGTCCGTCCGCTCCGGGGCGCGCTTCTCCATGCCCGGCATGATGGAGACGGTCCTCGACATCGGTCTCGGCGACGACTCGGTGCTCGGCCTGGCGAAGGTGTCGGGCGACGAGCGTTTCGCCTGGGACTCCTACCGCCGGCTCGTACAGATGTTCGGAAGCACGGTCATGGGTGTCGACGGCGCGGTGTTCGAGAGCGCCCTGTCCGACCTCCGGCGGGCCCGGCACGCGGCCGACGACCTGGGCCTGGACGCCACGGACCTCGCCGGGCTCGTCGAGACGTACAAGGCGCTGATCCGCCGGGAGACCGGCGAGGACTTCCCGCAGTCCCCGGCCGAGCAGCTGCGCCGGGCCGTGCTCGCCGTCTTCGCGTCCTGGAACGGCGAACGGGCCCGGCTCTACCGGCGCCGCGAGCACATCCCCGACGACCTCGGGACCGCGGTGAACGTGCAGACCATGGTCTTCGGCAACCTCGGCGCCGACTCGGGCAGCGGGGTGGCCTTCACCCGCGACCCCGCCACCGGGCGTCCCGGCCCGTACGGTGACTACCTGCCGAACGCGCAGGGCGAGGACGTCGTGGCGGGCATCCGCAACACCGTGCCGCTGACCGACCTGGCGGAGCTGGACCCCGTCTCGTACGCACGGCTGCGCGGACACCTCGAGACCCTGGAGACGCACTACCGGGACCTGTGCGACATCGAGTTCACCATCGAGCGCGGCCGGCTGTGGATGCTGCAGACCCGGGTCGGCAAGCGCACCGCCGAGGCCGCGTTCGCCATCGCCGCCGAGCTGGTGGACGAGGGCCTGATCAGCCCCGCGGAGGCGCTGGGCAGGGTCACCGGGGACGGGCTGGCCCGGCTGATGTTCCCCCGCTTCGACACCTCGGGGGTCGGCGAGGCGCTCGCGCACGGCCTGCCCGCCTCGCCGGGCGCGGCCGTGGGTGCCGCCGTGTTCGACTCCGCCGAGGCCGTCCGCCGGGCCGCCGCAGGCGAACAGGTGGTGCTCGTCCGCCAGGAGACCACCCCCGACGACCTGCCGGGCATGATCGCCGCACGGGCGGTGCTGACCAGCCGCGGCGGCAAGACCAGTCACGCCGCCGTGGTCGCCCGCGGCATGGGCACGGTGTGCGTCTGCGGTGCGGAGGAGATCGTCGTGGACACCGCCGCCCGGCGCTTCACCGTGGGCGACACCGTCGTCGAGGAGGGCACCGTCGTCTCCGTCGACGGCTCCGAGGGCGCGGTGTACCTGGGCGCGGCTCCGCTGGTCGACTCCGCGGTGATGCGCTACTTCGAGTCGGGCGAGCGGTCGGCCGGGCTGGTGGAGTCCGTGGCCGGCGCCATGGAGGAGGCCGACCACTGCGCCCGGCTGGAGGTCCGCGCCAACGCCGACACGCCGGACGACGCCGCCCGCGCCCGGCGGTTCGGAGCCCGCGGCATCGGGCTGTGCCGTACCGAGCACATGTTCCTGGGCGAGCGGCGCAAGCTGGTCGAGGCGATGATCCTGGCCCGCGACGCGTCGGAGCGCACGGCGGCGCTGGACGCGCTGCTTCCGCTCCAGCGCGAGGACTTCACCGGCATCCTGGCGGCGATGGACGGCCTGCCGGTCACCATCCGGCTCATCGACCCGCCGCTGCACGAGTTCCTGCCGGACCGCACCGGACTCGCCGTACGGATCGCCGCCGCCGAGGCCCGCGGCGAGCAACCCGACCCGCACGACGTGGAGTTGCTGGCTGCGGTCAACCGGATGCACGAGGAGAACCCGATGCTCGGCCTGCGGGGCGTGCGGCTGGGACTGGTGGTGCCGGGCCTGGTGGCCATGCAGGTACGGGCGATCGCCGAGGCGGTCGTGGCCCGCACCAGGGCCGGGGGCTCCCCGGTGGCGGAGATCATGGTGCCGCTGGTCGGCGCCGTCGAGGAACTGCGCATCGAGCGGACCGAGGTGGAGCGGGTCCTGGCGGAGGTCGCCGAGGAGACCGGCGTGCCCGTGCGCTGCCCGGTCGGCACCATGATCGAACTGCCCCGGGCTGCCCTCACCGCGGGCCGGATCGCCGAGGAGGCGGAGTTCTTCTCCTTCGGCACGAACGACCTCACCCAGACCACCTGGGGCTTCTCCCGGGACGACGTCGAGGCCGCGTTCTTCTCCGCCTACCTCGACAAGGGCATCTTCGCCACCTCGCCGTTCGAGACCCTCGACCGCGACGGCGTGGGCCGGCTGGTCCGTATCGCCGTCGACGAGGGCCGGGCCGCCCGCCCCGACCTGAAGATCGGCGTCTGCGGCGAGCACGGCGGCGACCCCGAGTCCGTCCACTTCTTCCACCGGGCCGGACTGGACTACGTCTCCTGCTCGCCGTTCCGCGTCCCGGTCGCCCGCCTGGAGGCCGGCCGGGCCGCGCTCAGCGAAACGGGCGACGGCGACAGCCGCTGAGGCGGGGACCGACGGGACCTGGGTGCAGGGCGGCCGATGCGGGACGCTACAGGTGGGAGCGGTACCCATCCCCCGAGGTGCCGCTCCCTTCCCGCGCCGCCACCCGTGCGGCCGCCACCCGTGCGACCGCCCTCCCGTGCTACCGCCCTCCCGTGCGACCGCCACCCGTGCGACCGCCCTCCCGTGCGACCGCCGCTCGTGCGGCTGCCGCCCTCTCCGCGACGGAGGCCTCCCGACATGACCCGCCACGACGACCACAGCGCGACCACCGGACCCGCCGGCGTACCGTCCGACATCGCCGTCGCGGTGGACCGCCTGGTGACGAACGGCCTCAAGGCCCTCGCCGACTACGAGGGCCTCGACCAGGAACAGGTCGACCACATCGTGAACAAGGCCTCGGTCGCCGCCCTGGACCAGCACACCGGGCTCGCGCGGCTCGCCGTGCGGGAGACCGGACGCGGAGTGTTCGAGGACAAGGCCGCCAAGAACATGTTCGCCTGCGAGTACGTCACCCACAGCATGGGCCCGATGAAGACGGTCGGCGTCATCGCCCGTGACGACATCGACGACATGATCGAGGTGGCCGAACCGGTCGGAGTGGTGTGCGCGGTCACCCCGGTCACCAACCCGACCTCCACCACCGTCTTCAAGGCGCTGATGGCGCTCAAGACCCGCAACCCGGTGGTGTTCGCCTTCCACCCCGCCGCCCAGCAGTGCAGTGCCGAGGCGGCCCGTGTGGTGCGCGACGCGGCGGTCGCGGCGGGCGCGCCGGAGCACTGCGTCCAGTGGATCGAGAGCCCGTCGGTCGAGGCGACCGGCGCCCTGATGCGTCATCCCGGCGTCTCGCTGATCCTCGCCACCGGCGGCAACGCCATGGTCAAGGCCGCGTACTCGGCCGGCAAGCCCGCGCTCGGCGTGGGGGCGGGCAACGTCCCCGCCTATGTCCACCACACCGCCGACATACGCCGGGCCGTGAACGACCTGGTGCTGTCCAAGTCGTTCGACAACGGCATGATCTGCGCCTCCGAACAGGCGGCCATCCTCGACGACGAGGTCTACGACGCGGTCCTCGCCGAGTTCCGCACACTGCACGCCCATCTGGCGACCGCCGAGGAGAAGGCGAAGCTGGAGGCGTTCCTGTTCCCGGCCGGCCCGGTCACGGGCGCCGCCACCGGCGGGGGCGGCGAGCCCAAGGTCAACTCGGCGGCCGTCGGGCGTGATCCGGTGTGGATCGCCGAGCAGGCCGGGTTCTCCGTACCGCGGGACACCTCGCTCATCCTGGTCGAGGCCGAGCAGGTCGGGCCGCAGGAACCGCTCACCCGGGAGAAGCTCTGCCCGGTCCTCGCCGTCCTGCGGGCCGGCTCCGTGGAGCAGGGCTTCGACCTGGCCGCCGCCATGGTCGCCTTCCACGGCCAGGGGCACAGCGCCGTCATCCACACCGGGGACCTCGCGCTCGCCGAGGCGTACGGCCGTCGCATGAAGACGGTACGGATCATCGTCAACGCCCCCTCCTCGCAGGGCGCGATCGGCGGCATCTACAACAACCTGCTGCCGTCGCTGACGCTGGGCTGCGGTTCCTGGGGCAGCACCTCGGTGTCCAACAACGTCTCCGCCGCACAGTTGCTGAACGTCAAGCGGGTGTCCGTGCGGCGGAACAACCTCCAGTGGTTCAAGGTCCCGCCGAAGATCTACTTCGAACCGGGGTCCCTCCGCTATCTGGCCTCGATGCCGGACGTCCACCGCGTCACCGTCGTCACCGACGCGACGATGACCCGCCTCGGCCTCGTCGACCGGGTCGAGCGCGTGCTGCGCCGGCGCCGGGAGCCGGTCACCGTCCAGGTCATCGACGACGTCGAACCCGAACCCAGCATCGACTCGGTCCGGCGCGGTGCCCGCCTCATGGGCGACTTCCGCCCGGACACCGTGATCGCCCTGGGCGGTGGTTCCCCGATGGACGCGGCCAAGGTGATGTGGCTGCTGTACGAGCAGCAGGCCGAGGGCCGGGACGTCGACTTCGCCGACATGCGGCACAAGTTCTCCGACATCCGCAAGCGCGCCTTCCGCTTCCCGGTGCTGGGCAGGCTCGCCCGCCTGGTGTGCGTCCCCACCACATCGGGCACAGGCGCCGAGGTCACGCCCTTTGCGGTGATCTCCGACCCGGCCACCGGCAAGAAGTACCCGCTGGCCGACTACGCGCTCACGCCCAGCGTGGCCATCGTCGACCCGCTGCTCACCACCGGACTGCCGCCGGCACTCGCGGCCGACAGCGGTTTCGACGCCCTCACCCACGCCATCGAGGCGTACGTGTCCGTCTACGCCAACGACTTCACCGACGGACTCGCGCTGCACGCGATCCGGCTGATCTCCGAGAACATCGAGGCGGCGGTGAACGACCGGGCGGCCCGGCCCGAGGCCCGGGAGAAGATGCACAACGCGGGCACCGTCGCCGGCATGGCGTTCGGCAACGCCTTCCTCGGCATCGTCCACGCCATGTCCCACACGCTCGGCGCCACCTTCCACATCGCGCACGGCCGTACCAACGCGGTCCTGCTGCCGCATGTCATCCGCTACAACGGCACCGTCCCGGCGAAGCTCACGGGCTGGCCCAAGTACGAGCACTACCGTGCGCCCGAGCGCTTCCAGGACATCGCCCGCGCCCTCGGCCTGCCGGCCGCCACCGCGGCGGAGGGGGTCGAGTCGCTGGCGTCGGCGGTGGAGCGGCTCCGGGACGCCGTGGGCATCGAACCGTCGTTCCGGGCTCTCGGTGTCGACGAGCGGTCCTTCCTCGACGCACTGCCGCAGCAGGCCCTGAACGCCTTCGAGGACCAGTGCGCACCCGCCAACCCGCGGATGCCCCTGCTCGACGACATGCAACAGCTCATGCGGGCCGCCTACTACGGCCGTACCCCGCAGGACGCCGACGGCGCCTGACCGCCGCCCGGCGGGCCGCCGGCACCCCCGGCCCCCGTGGTCCGCCCAGTCCGGGAGTTCCGGCGCCGGCCGGGGAGCCCGAGCTCCCGGCCCCCGGGCCGTGGCCGTCGTCGCGCCGGCGGCGGCACCGGCAGCGGCGGAAATGACGCACGGCAGGGAGTGGAGAACGATGGAGACGACAGGAGCGAGGGACGAGGTCGACGCGGTGGGACCGGCCGCCTCGGGCAGTCCATGACCCCTCGGCGTCGGTCCCGGGGCCACGGCGGCCGCGCCGGCGGAACAGGCGGTGACCGGCATGCGTGATGCCAACCCAGTCGGCGGGAGTTCGGGCGTACCGCCCGATCCGGCGGACCCGGCCACGGCGGTGGTCGACGACCGGGGGGTGCTGACGGGCTGGAGCGCGGAAGCCGAACGGCTGCTGGGCTACCCCTGTCAGGAGGCCGTCGGCAGCCCTGTCACCCGGCTGATCGCCTCGGACGACGGCACCGGCGACGGTCTGGCGGCCCTGAGCGGGGCCGCGACGTCGGCGCTGCTCCGGCACCGCGACGGCCGTCCCGTGCCGGTGCGGGTCCGGGCGTATCCGTCGGTCGACGGCGAGGGCCGCGCCCAGCGGCTGCTGGTGGTGACCCGGTCCGAGCCGTCCCCGCCGGACGAGGTGACGGCCGAGGAGGCGTTCGTCCAGTGCCGGCTGCCCGTCATGGTGTACGACCGCGCGCTGCGGGCGGTGCGGGCGAGCGCCGGTGCCGTGCGCGAGCTGGGTCTGCGCGAGGACCGGATGCGCGGCCGGCGGGTCACGGAGATCCTGCCGCCGCACCTGTGCCGCCGGGTCGAGGACGGCATGGACCGGGTGCTCGCGACGGGTGTGGCGGAGGAGTTCCACCTGCGGGGCCGGGCCCGCCGGGACGGCCCCGAGAAGGTCTGGTCCGTCACCGTGTCCCCGCTCGTCACACGGTCCGGACAGGTGCGGCACGTGGAGGTCTCCGGGCTGGACGTCACCGAGCAGTTCCTGGCCCGGGAACGGCTCGCGCTGCTCAACGACGTGAGCGCCCGGGTGGGCGGCACCCTGGACGTGTTGCGCACCGCGCAGGAGATGGCCGACGTCACGGTGGACCGGCTCGCGGACTTCGTCACCGTGGACCTGCTCGACTCCCTGTGCCGGGGCGTCGAGCCGAAACCCTCCGCCACCGGCATGGTCCTGCTGAGGAGGGCCGCGCAGCGGTCCGTGCTGCCCGGGGTGCCCGAGGCGCTGATCCAGCCGGGAGAGGCGGACGCCTACCCCGCGTCCACGCCCCCGGTCCGCTGCCTGGCCACCGGCCGGACCTCGCTGCACCACGCCGATGACGAGGCGATCCGGGACTGGGTGCGGGCCGATCCGCAGCGGGCGGGGGTGGTCCGCAGGTTCGGGATCCACTCGGTCATGGTCGTGCCGCTGTGCGCCCGCGGCATCACCCTCGGGGTGGCGGTCCTGGTCCGGCACCGGCGCGTGGAGCCGTTCACCCGCGACGACCTGCTGCTGGCCGAGGAGATCGGCACCCGCACCGCCGTGGCCGTGGACAACGCCCGCCGCTACACCCTCGAACACGGCACCGCACTGGCCCTGCAGCGCAGCCTGCTGCCGCACCGGTTCTCCCCCCAGGACGCGGTCGAGGTGGCGCACCGCTACCTTCCGGCCCGTACCCGGGCCGGCCTGGGCGGTGACTGGTACGACGTGATCCCGCTCTCGGGCGCCAGGGTCGCGCTGGTGGTGGGTGACGTGGTGGGTCACGGGCTGCGGGCGTCGGCCACCATGGGGCGGCTGCGGACCGCCGTGCGCACGCTGGCCGACGTCGAGCTTCCCGCCGACGAGCTGCTCACCCACCTCGACGACCTCGTCACGGGCCTGGCGGCCGAGGAGGAGACCACCGCGGAGCACGAACCGGACCTCGAAACCGGCACCGATCTCGTCGCCACCTGCCTGTACGTGGTCTACGACCCGGTGTCCCGCACGTGCACGGCCGCCAGCGCGGGCCACCCGCCGCCCGCCGTCGTCGGCCCGGACGGCCCGGCGGGCTTCCTCGACGTGCCGCCCGGACCGCCGCTGGGCGTGGGCGGGCTGCCCTTCGAGACCGCCGAGGGGGAACTGCCCGCCGGCAGCCTCCTGGCGCTGTACACCGACGGCCTGGTCCAGGACACCGGGCACGACCTGGACAGCGGTATGGCGCGGCTGCGCCGCCTGCTCGACCGGGCTGCCGACCGCCCGCTGGAGGAGCTGTGCGACGACGTGACCCACGGACTGCTGCCCCCGCAGCCCGAGGACGACGTCGCCCTGCTCGTCGCCCGGACCCGGACGCTGGACGCCGGCCGGGTCGCCACCTGGGACCTGCCCTCCGACCCGGCCCGGGTGGCCGACGCCCGCGCCCGGGTACTGGCCGTGCTGGAGGCCTGGCACCTGACGGACGTGGCGTTCACGGCCGAGCTGGTGGTCAGCGAACTCGTCACCAACGCGATCCGCTACGGGCAACCGCCCGTCCGGTTGCGGCTGATCCGGGGCGCCACGCTGATCTGCGAGGTCTCCGACGCCAGCGGCGCCGCTCCGCACCTGCGCCGGGCCCGCACCTCCGACGAGGGCGGCCGCGGCCTGCTGCTCGTCGCCCAGCTCGCCGCTCGCTGGGGCACGCGCCACCAGCCGGGCGGCAAGACCATCTGGGCCGAGCTCGAACTGGCCGCACAGGACGCGTGACGGGACGCGTCCCGCCCCCTCGCGCACGCACCCGCCGGCATGGTCCATACGGCCCTACCACGGGCCGGAGACAGGGCCTGTCGGCCCTACTGCCATCGGCGCGTCCCCGGCAATATGGACCGGTGCTCCCGAACAACGGCTTCCGCCCACTCGACCGCCAGGAGTGCCTTCGGCTGCTCGCCAAGGTGCCGGTCGGCCGTGTGGTCTACACCCGGCAGGCGCTGCCCGCGGTCCTCCCGGTCAACTTCGCGCTGGACACGGACGCCTCGGTGGTGTTGTGCACCGCCGCGGAGTCGGAACTGATCCGTGCGATAGACGGCGTGGTGGTGGCCTTCGAGGCGGACGAGTTCGACGCCGAGAACCAGTGCGGCTGGAGCGTGGTCGTGACCGGACGGGCCGACGTGGTGAGCGATCCCGCGGAACACTCCCGGCTGGCGCAGGCCGGCCCGCGCTCCTGGATGCCGCTCGGCGACCCGGTGTTCGTCCGGATCGACTCCGAGCTGATCACCGGTCGCGAACTGGGCCGGCCCGACCGCGTCACAGCCGCAGGGTGAACCAGGTCGTCTTGCCCTCGTCGGTGGGGCGCACGCCCCAGGTGGCGGCGAGGGTGCGGACCAGGAAGAGGCCGCGGCCCGACTCCTCGTCCCCGGCCGCGTTGCGGGGCTGGGGCAGGTGCGGGCTGCGGTCGCTGACCTCCACGGTGAGTTCGGTGGCGGTGCGGCACAGGTGCAGGCCGATGGGGCCCTCGGCGTGCTGCACGGCGTTGGTCAGGGTCTCGGACAGCAGCAGGAGCGCGTCGTCCGCCGGGCCCGTGCAGTCCCAGGAGAGCAGTGCCTTGCTGAGGAACGCACGGCCCTCGGGCACCGAGGAGGCGACGGCCGGGAGGTCGGTCGTGACGGCGGCCGGGGGCGCGGCCGGCAACTGGGCGAGCAGCAGCGTCACGTCGTCGTCATGGCTGTCGGCCTCCGGCAGCAGCCGGGCCAGGACGCGGTCGGCGGCGGTCTCCAGACTCGGCGGGGCGGTGAAGAACCCGCCGAGCGCCGAGGTGAGTTCGGCGATCCGGACCTCGATGTCGCTGCCGGGCGTCTCGACCAGGCCGTCGGTGTAGAGGATGAGGGTGGCGCCGGGCGGCACGGCCGTCGACGACTGCTCGTAGAGGATGTCACCGACCCCGAGCGGGGCGTTGACCTGCGCCGGGAGTCGGTCGACGGTGCCGCCCGGGGTGGCCACCAGGGTCGGCAGATGACCGGCGGAGCAGACGGTCACCGTGCCCGTGTCCGGGGCGATGGTGAGGTAGCAGCAGGTCACCAGCTGGTCCGGCACGTCGAGGTCCTCGACGCAGGTGTCGAGGGCCTGCATCAGCTGCCGGGGCTGCATGCCGGTCTTGGCCAGCGCGTGCGCGGCCGAGCGCAACTGGCCCATCACGGCGGCGGCTTCGAGGCCGCGGCCCATCACGTCCCCGATGAGGACGCCGACCCGGCCCGCGCCCAGCGGTATCAGGTCGAACCAGTCACCGCCCACTCCGGCACCCTGGGTGGCCGGCCGGTATCGGCTCGCGGTGGCCAGCCCGGGGATCGCCGGCGGCGTCCCCATGAGGCTGCGCTGCAGGGTGAGCGCGATGTGCCGCTGCTGCTCGTACAGCGCGGTCAGCTCGGCCTCCGCGCGCTTGCGGTCGCTGATGTCCCGGACGATGGCGCATGCTCCGACGACCGTGCCGTCGGTGTCCCGGGTCGGCCAGAGCGTGACGTCCACGTCCAGCAGGCTGCCGTCCTTGGTCACCCGGAGCGTCTCGAAGTGCTCGACCTTCTCGCCGTGCAGCAGCCGTTCCAGGAGTGCGCTGATCTCGCCGCGCAGATCGGGCGGGGAGAGCAGCGACACGTGCCGGCCGATGGCCTCCTCGGCGGTGTAGCCGTACAACCGCTGGGCCGCCGCGTTCCAGTAGGTGATGTAACCGTCGAGGGTCTTCGCCAGGATGGCGTCCTGGGACGACTCGACGAGTGCGGCGAGCTCGTTGATGCGGGCCTCGGCCGCCTTGCGGTCGCTGACGTCGCGGACGGCCGCGGAGACCAGCAGTCCGTCGGCGGTCTCCAGCGGACTGAGGCTGATCTCGACGGGGAACTCGGTGCCGTCCTTGCGCAGGCCGTGCAGGTCGAGTCCCGCGCCCATCGGACGGACCTGGCGGTTGGCCGCGTATCCGTCACGGTGCACGGTGTGGTGGCCGCGGAAGCGGTGCGGCATCAGCAACTCGACCGGACGGTCCAGGAGTTCCTCGCGGCCGTAGCCGAAAAGCGCCTCGGTCTGGGCGTTGACGAGCCGGATGGTCCCGGTGTCGTCCACGATCACCATGGCGTCGGGCGCCGCCTCCAGCAGGCCGCGGAACCTTTCTTCGGCGGCCTTGGGACCGCCGGTGCCGGCCTGCGCACCGCACCGGCAGGTCCCCCGGTCCGCTCCGGTCACCGAACAAGCCAGACCCGACTCGGCAAACGTGTCCATGTCCGCCCCCTCCCGCCGGTTGCGTCGAATCAGGCCATTTGAGCGCATCGGGACGGGGTGCAGGGCGGCATGTCGCTTACTGTCCCCATCCGCCCGAACCTGTCCGCCGACGTCCCGCCGCCGCTCGGTTCCGCGAGCCGGGGTCACGGACCGCCCGCCCCGCCCGCGCGCTCCCGAGGATGACCGCCGGTCCGGCGGCGGGCACGCCGCGGCCCCCCGGGTGGCGCCGCGCGGGCGTCTCCGAGGGGCTGCGCTCCGGCGTGACGTGCCGCCGGGTGCCGGCGTCAGGTGCTGCGCCGGCGGGCCGGGGCGCGGGAGGCGGACTTGGGCTCCCGGGGCAGCTGCTTGGGCGATGCGGTGTCCCTGGCGTCGAGGACCTCGTCGCCGCCGGTGCCGGGCACCCGGTCGCCGTCCTCGGTGGCGAGCACCTGGTCGCCGTAGAGGTCCTGCAGCCAGTTGGTCTGGTAGATGGTGTCCAGGTAGCGCTCGCCGAGGTCGGGCGCGACGGCCACCGCGGTGAGGTCACCGGCGTCATGGCGGGACAGCCAGTCGGTGGCGCCGCTGACCACGGTCCCGGTGGAGCCGCCGAACAGGAAGCCGTGCCGGGCCATGCGATGGCACATCCGGATGGTGTCCGGCTCCTCCACCCGGATCACCTCGTCGACCAGGGACTCGTCGAGCAGCGGCGGGCGCATGCTCATGCCCAGGCCCGGGATCATCCGGCGGCCCGGCTCGCCGCCGAACGCCACCGAGCCCGCCGCGTCCACGGCGACGATCCGCACCGGCCGGTGCCACTCGCGGAAGTAGCGGGCACAGCCCATCAGGGTTCCGGTGGTGCCCGCGCCGACGAACAGGACGTCCAGTTCGGGGAAGCGGCGGGCGATCTCCGGGGCGGTGGTGCGGTAGTGCGCCGTCCAGTTGCCCGCGTTGGTGTACTGGCTGAGCCACACGTACCGGTCGTCCGACGCGCACAGCGAGCGGACGTACTCGATCCGGGTGCCCAGGAACCCGCCGTTGGAGTCCTGGTCGGCCACGATGTGCACCTCGCTGCCGAGCGCCTCCATCAGGAGCCTGGTCGACAGGTTGCAACGGGAGTCCGTCACGCACAGGAACCGGTACCCCTTGCTCGCCGCGATCATGCTGAGCGCGACGCCGAGGTTGCCGGACGAGGACTCGACGAGGACGGAGTCCGCCTTCAGGATTCCGTCCCGCTCGGCGTTCTCCACCATCTCGTTGGCGGCCTTCAGCTTGATGGAGCCGGCGAAGTTGAAGGCCTCGCACTTCAGGTAGAGCGGGTGTCCGCAGATCGACTTCAGGTCGACGAAGAGATCGCCCTCGTTGAAGGCGTAGGGAGCGGAGATGACAGGCACGGCGGGCCTCCTGGTGCCGGGCCGAGGACGACGGCCTCAGCCGTAGCGGCGCAGTTCGTGGAAGAAGTCATCGATGAGACAGAGGTCCCCGGCCCGGGACACCTCGTCGTAGACGTACTTGCCGACGGCGAGGTCGAGGACGCCGAGTCCGAAGGGCGAGAAGACCACCGGGCGGTCGGCCGGCGGGGCGGCCCGTCCGCACATGACGTCGCCGAGGGTTCCGTTCAGGAAGTCCCGGCTCCCGGTGAGCTGTTCGACCAGATGGGGGGAGGTGTCGGCCTGCAGGCAGTGGTCGACGTCGTCGACGAAGTTGGCCGCGCCCAGCAGGATCTCGGGGGCGAGATCGCGCAGGGAGACGTGCAGGACCAGCGGGTTGTGGGTGAACCAGGCCGGGTCCGTGACATGGGGCCGGCCGGCGATGGTGGCGAAGACCACGAGGTCGCTGCCGCGGACCAGGTCCTCGGCGCGTTCGTGGACGGTGATCCGGGCGCCGGTGCCGGTCCGTTCCAGGTAGCCGCGGAACCCGCCGGCGCTGTCGGCGGACAGGTCGTGCACGCCGATCTCGTCGAAGTCCCAGCCGGTGCCGGCCAGGAAGGTGTGGATGTAGCGGGCGATCAGGCCGGTGCCGAAGAACCCGACCCGGGCGGGGCGGGTGCGGCCGCGGCTGAGCCAGTCGGCGGCCAGGGCGGCGGAGGCCGCGGTCCTGGTGGCGCTGATGATGGAGCTCTCCAGGCAGGCGAACGGGTAGCCCGTGTCGTGGTCGTTGAGGACCAGCACCGCGGAGGCCCGCGGCAGCCCGGCGGTCACGTTCTCCGGGAAGCTGGAGATCCACTTCAGGCCGTCCACCTGGACGGTACCGCCGAGGGAGGCCGGCAGCGCGATGATCCGCGAGGTCGGCCGGTCGGCGAAGCGCAGGAAGTACGACGGCGGGTTGACCGAGTCCCCGGCGTCGTGCAGCCGGTAGACGGACTCGATCAGCTCCACGACCTCCTTCTCGCGCCCGCTCAGGGCCCGCCTGACCCGCTCCCCCGTGACCACCGCGAAGGTCGGGGCGGCTCTGCGCCCGGACGCGGCCGCGCGGGCGGCCGACGACAGTACATCGGTCATCGTTCGCTCGCCTCCAGTGCCGGGCAGTCCTCGGCCGGCCGGACGGGGTCGCCCAGGCCGACGAGCACCTGCCGTTCTCCGGTGAACGCCTCCCGGCTGTGCGCGGTGCGGATGTTGTCCACCAGCAGCAGGTCACCCGGCTGCCAGGGCTCGCGCCGGGTGTGTGCCTCGTAGGTGCTGTTGATCAGCTGGACGACGTCCTCGGCGATCGGGGTGCCGTCGCCGTGGCGGGTGTTGAAGGGCAGCCCGTCGGCTCCGTAGACGTCCACCAGGTACTCCCGCACCTCGGGGGAGAGCGTCCACTCGTTGAGGAAGGCGATCTGGTTGAACCAGCAGCGCCGGCCGGTGACCGGGTGCCGGACGACGGCGTTGCGACGCTGTTCGGTGCGCAGGGTGCCGTCGGGCTGCCAGGTGAAGTCGATGGCGTTGGCCCGGCAGTAGCGCTCGATCTCGGCCCGGTCGGCGGTGCCGAAGGACTCGGTGAGGCTGGCGCCGATCTCGTCGTTGTAGGTGCGGGTCAGCATCCAGCCCTCGCGTTCGAACCGTTCGACGAGTCCGGCGGGCAGTGCGCGCAGCACCTCCTCGGCGTCGGCGACCGCCGTCGCGCCGCTGCGTTCGGGCGCGGTGAGACAGGCGAACAGCATCAGGCCGGGCACCTGGAGCGGGTAACTCAGCTCGTGGTGCATGCACATGGGCTGGTTGGCGGGCCAGGGCGTGGACGCGTACACCCCGGGGCGGTGCGTCTCGCGGGGGGCGAAGGCCTCCCGCTCCGTCATGAGTTCGCCGGCCAGCTGCCGGAAGACGGCACCCACCTGGTCGGGGTCGCTCAGGCCGAGGCCGCGGACGAGGAGGGCGCCGTGTTCGGTGACCTGCGCGCGCAGTGCCTCGCGGTGCTGGGCCGCCCACTTCGGCGGGTCGTCGGGGGGATCGACGCGCAGCAGGGCCGGCTTGTCCGGGCTCAGCCGCACGTCGAGCGGTGATGCCAGGGAGGAGAACGGCATCTCGGGTTCCTTTCGGTCGACCGCCTGGGGTGTGACGGGTCAGGAGGAGGCGAGCGGGAGGACGGTGGTCAGGACGGCCTGCGCGGTCTCGGCGGGGCGGGTGCGCAGGAAGTGGTGGCCGCCGTCGACGAGTTCGTGCAGTTCGACGCGGTCGGCCAGGAGCAGCCAGTCCCGGTGCCGCCGGGCGTGTCCGGCGGTGTGCGGGTCGTCGGCGGCGACGACCACCGAGACGGGGGCGGACAGCCTGCCGGGCGGCGGGGACTGGAGGGCCGCGGCGAAGTAGCGGTGGGCCGCGACGCAGTCGTGCCGGTAGGAGGCGGCCAGGTGCGCGGCGTGCCGGGGGGTCAGCTCCGCGAGTTCGGGGTGACCGCCGTCCGCGGTCAGGCGGGCCGCGATCTCGGTGTCGCTCAGGCCCGCCAGTTCGGCGATCCGGGCGTGCCGTTCGGCGGCGGTGCCGAGCAGTTGGGCGCCGAGGAAGAGCCGCTCCGTGTGGACGCCCCGCTGCTGGAGCCTGCGCGCGGTCTCGACGGCGAGGGCGGCTCCCGAGGAGTGGCCCCACAGCAGGACCCGGGTCAGTCCGCGTGCCGTGATCTCGGCGACGGCCTGTTCGGCCACCTCCTCGACGGACGCGAACGGCTCGGGAGGCGCGGCCAGGTTGTGGCCGGGCGGTTCCACGGCGAGGACCGCGAGTGAGCTGCCCGCCAGCGCGCTCGCCAGCGGCTGGTAGTTCACCGCGTTGCCGCCCGCGTACGGGAAGCAGACCAGGGCGCGGTCGGCCGGTCCGGTGCCGTCCGCCAGCGTCAGCAGCAGCTCGGGGCGGTGCGGGGCCGGGCCGTCGAGGAGGGCGGCCAGGTCGGCGAGGACCGGGTGCCGGGTGATGTCCTTCAGGGACACCGCGCGGTCGAGGGCGAGGCTGAGCCTGACCGCGGTCAGGGAGGTGCCGCCGGAGTCGAAGAAGTGGTCGCCGCGGCCGATCCGTTCCTCGGGCACCCCGAGCAGGTCGGCCCAGACGGCGGCCAGTCTGCGCTCCGTCGGGCTGAGCAGGTCCGTGTCCGGACGGCGGGCGTCGCCGGTGGGCGCGGTCTCGGCCAGCCGGGTCAGCGCCTTCTTGTCGATCTTGCCGTTGGCGGTCAGCGGCAGTCCGTCCTGCCAGTGGAAGGCCGCGGGGACCATGTAGGCGGGCAGCGCCGCGCCGAGCGCCTCGCGCAGGTCCTCGGGGCGCTGCCGGCTGCCGGAGTAGAAGGCGATGAGCTGCTTGCCGCCGCCGGACCGCTCGGCGACGACCACCGCGCCGTCCCGGACGCCGGGCACCCGCAGCAGGCAGTTCTCGATCTCGCCGATCTCGATCCGGAACCCGCGGATCTTGACCTGGCTGTCCCGGCGGCCGAGGAACTCCAGCTTGCCGCCGGGGTGCCAGCGCCCCCAGTCGCCGCCCAGGTAGAGCCGCTCACCGGGGCGGTACGGGTCGGTGCGGTACGCCTCCCGGGTGCGCTCGGGATCGTTGACGTACCCGCGGCCCACGCAGACGCCGGAGAAGGCGATCAGTCCGGGGGCGCCCAGCGGTACCAGCGCCAGGTGCTCGTCGACGACGAGGACGCGGACGTTGCCCACGGCCCGGCCGAGCAGCACCCGCTCGGGCACCTCCCGCAGCAGTTCGTGGTTGGTGTCGTCCGACGTCTCGGTCAGACCGTAGGCGTTGAGCAGGCCGACGCCGGGCTGGACGGCGAACCAGCGCTGGACCAGCTCCCGCTTCAGCGCCTCGCCGGTCACCGACACGCACCGGAGGTCCGGAAGGGTGCGCGGGTGCTGCTCCAGGTAGGAGACGACGACCTCCAGGTACGACGGCACGAGCTGGGCGACGCCGACCCGGGCGCGCTCCAGGGTGTCGGTGAACCGTGCCACGTCCGTGATCACGTCCTGCTCGACCAGCAGGGTCCGGCCGCCCACCAGCAGCGGCGCGACGAGCTGCCACAGGGAGATGTCGAAGCACTGCGGCGCGGTCTGCGCCACCACGGTCCCCTCGCCGATCGACAAGTCGTCGATCTTGGCGTGGAGGTGGTTGAGCAGGCCCGCGTGCTCGCACATCGCCCCCTTGGGCTCGCCGGTGGAGCCGGAGGTGAAGTAGATGTAGGCGAGTTGGCCGGGGTCGACACCGATGCCGGGGTCGTCGTCGGGGTGCGGTTCGGCGTACGCCGTGTCGAACGGGAGCTTCTCGACGTCCGGCAGGGCGGCCAGCGCCTGGTCGAGGGTGTCCGTGCTGCCGGGTTCGGTCAGGGCCAGCCGGCATCCGGCGCGGGCCAGGGTGGCCTCGATGCGGCCGGCCGGGAAGTGCGGTTCGATCGGCAGGTACACGCCGCCCGCCTTGAACACCGCCAGCACCGCCGCCAGCCAGTCGAGGGTGCGTTCGGTGACGACGGCGACCACGTCCTCCCGGCCCAGGCCCCTGGCCAGCAGGGCCCGCGCCAGCCGGTTGGCGCGCCGGTTGAGTTCGTCGTAGGTCCACTCCCGGGCGCCGTGCACGGCCGCCACCGCCCGCGGATGCTCCCGCACCCGCTGTTCGAACAGTTCGTGCGCGCGGGCGTCCGGCAGCGGGCGGTGCGGCCCCGCCAGGTCCTCCAGCTGCGCCCGCTGTTCCTCGGCGGACAGCAGACTCTGCCGGCCGTGGTCGGCGTCCGGATCCGCCGTCATCAGCCGCAGTGCGGCCAGGTGGTAGCCGCCGACGCGGGCGGCGGCCCCGGCGTCCAGCCAGTCGGTGCGGTACCGCAGGCGCAGGGTCAGCCGGCCGTCCCGGTCGGACCAGCGCACCTGCAGGACGCCCTCGTCGGTGCCGGGTCCGTCGGCCCGCAGGGGACCCCAGACCACGTCGTACGGCGGTTCGGTCAGGCCGAGTTCGCGCCGCAGGCCGGCCACCGGATGGTCGCGGTGCGCCAGCAGCTCCGCCTCGGCGCGCCCGGCGGCCGTGAGCAGGGCGGTCCAGCTCCCCGACGGGACGGGCACCCGGCACGGCAGCGGCTCGCCGCCCCCGTCGGGGGTGTGGCCCGTGACCACCTCCGGCTCGCCGGAGAGCGCGGCCAGCACCTTGAGGTGGGCGGCCAGCAGCACCGTGCCGACCGACAGGCCCAGCCGGCCGGCGAGTTGCCGCACCGCCCGCGTCACGTCGTCGGGCACCGGTGTCTCGTGACCGGCCGTTCCCGGCACCGGTTCGGTGACCCAGCGGGGCACGGCGGTGGCACCGCCTGCGGTCAGTGTCCGGGTCCAGAACTCCCGGTCGGTCTCCACGCGCGTTCCCATCGAATGGCCTTCCTCAACTCACGCTCGCCGTGGCGGCGCCGGCTGCTGGGGTGATCCGGCCGACGCCGGTGGACCGGCTGTCGCGGTCGGGCATGTCCACCGCGGGGTTGCCGCCCCAGCGGGCGTGCGGGGGGACTTCCTCGCCCTTCATGAGGAAGGAGTCGGGCGCCAGCTCGGAGCCGTCGCCCACGGTCACGCCGTAGTGCACATGGGCGCCGACGCCCAGGGTGCAGCCCCGGCCGAGAGTGGTGACGTCGGACTTGAAGGTGCCGTCCTCCTGCGAGTGGCACTGGATCTTGCTGCCGACGTTGAGGGTGCAGTCGTCGCCGATGGTGCCGAGGGTCCGCTCGGTCAGGTAGCAGCCGTCGTCGAACACCCGGCGGCCGATGCGCACGCCCAGCAGCCGCCAGACCAGGCTCTTGAACGGGGTTCCGTTGAAGATCTCGAGGAAGTGGTCGGGCACCTTCCACAGGCGTTCGTGCCACCAGAAGTACGGGTCGTAGATGGAGCACAGCCGGGGGCGCAGCGCGCGGAACCCGGCGAGGCAGCGCTCCACCAGGATGAAGTAGGCGGTGGAGAAGGCGAGGGTGAGCGCCAGGTAGGCGGCGATCACCACGTGTCCGACCAGGCCGTACAGGTCCACGGAGGCGAGCCCGAAGAGGGTGAGCGCGAAGGTGTGCAGCCAGCGCACGCCCAGCATGAGCACCATCGAGCGGAGGTTGTAGCGGTTCTTCGCGGCCAGCCGGCGCTGGAACGTCTCGCCGGTCCGGAGGTGGTCGAAGCGGGCGTCGCGGTCCACCGAACGGGGGATCTCGAAGCACGGTGAGCCGAGCAGCCCGACGCCTTCCCGGACCTCGCCGTCGAGGGGGACCATCACCTTGGTCGCGAGCAGGCAGTTCTCGCCGGTCCTGCCGCCGGCCGGATAGGCGATGTTGTTGCCCAGGAAGTTGTGCGCGCCGATCGAGGTCCGGGAGAGCCGGAAGGACGTGCTGGAGAAGTCGGCGTTGAGGACGGAGAGGCCGTCGGCCACCATCGTCCCGCTGCCGACGGTGACCAGCAGCGGTGTCTCGTGCTGCACCTCGGTGCCGAAGTTCGACCCGGTCTGCTCCACCTGGGACAGGTCGTACCCGATGCCGCGGAGGTAGCCCACGATGTAGGAGCTGTCGCCGAACAGCCAGGCGAAGAACCGGATGTTCGTCAGGCGGACCGTGACGCGGTGCAGCGCGTAGTGCAGGCCGTAGAGCGGATAGACCCTGTCGGGCCTGACCACGAGGCCCAGCAGGCGCGGCAGGGTGCACAGGGCCGCCAGGCCCAGGACGACGAACCCGAAGAACAGCACGAGGGATAGCAGCAGCGCGTCGGGGAGCAGCTGCGACCAGCCGAGGGCGGCCGTCGTCGGGTCGAGTCGCTTGCCGATCGCCGGTACCTCGGTGAACAGCATGTAGATTCCGCCGACCAGCAGCGGGATGGACAGGAGGATCAGCTGGAGCAGGGTGCCGAGGCCGAACCAGGTACGGCGCAGGGTGCCGCAGCGCGCCGGGGGGACCCGGACGTACTCGGTCCGGGTGGGTTCGGCCGGGGAGCCGTGCCAGTGTTCGCCGTCGGGGACCGCCTGACCTCGGTGCAGGGCGGAGGAGTGGCCGAGCTGGGCACCGTGGCCGAGGGAGGTGTCGATGTCCAGGACGGTCTTCTCGCCGACGTAGGCGCCGGCGCCGATCGTGACGCGGCCGGTCTGGATCTGTCCGGCGTGCGCCCGGTAGCAGAGGAAGAAGGAGTCCTTGCGGATCACCGTGCCGGCGCCGATCGTCAGCAGGTCGGTGCAGACGGGGACGGAGTGGGAGAGGATCGTGACGCCCTTGCCGATGCGTGCGCCGAGGGCCCGCAGGTACAGCACGTACAGCGGGGTCCCGGTCAGGAAGACCATCGGGTTCGCGTGCAGCAGCACCTTGACGAGCCAGAAGCGCAGGTAGGTCAGGCCCCAGACGGGGAACTCACGGGGCCGCCAGCGCCCGACGAGCAGCCATTTCGCGACGACGGGGAAGGCGCACAGCGCCACGAACGCGGCACCTCCGAAGAGCAGCGACCGCAGGTAGACGTCCGTCAGTCCCCGGCCGGCGGCGATCCACTCGTATCCCGCGGCGGTGACGTAGCCGGAGACCAGGGAGTAGCCGAGGAAGGCCAGCAACTGGAAGGCCCCGCAGAGCAGATGGCTTCGGCTGTTCCCGCGGGGGGCCGGCGTCGGGGTCGGCGCGGGCGGCTGCGTGGCGTGCGTCTCAGCGGCGGGCGCGGTCTCTTCGAGGGCCGCGACCAGGCTCTGGATCGTGGGATGCCGGTAGATGTCGCGCATGGACGGCGAGGGCAGATCGGCCGCCTTGCGTATTCGCGCGCAGAACTGGGCCATGACCAGGGAGTTGGCGCCGAGGTCGGCGAAGAAGTGGCCGTCGACCGGCACGTTCTCGGTATCGAGGAGGTCGGCCAGCGCCTGTGCGAGCCGCCGCTCGGTCTCCGCCCCCCTGGGGCGGGTGCCGGTCAGGGCGACGGCAGGTTCATCCGGCTCCGACACGACCTCGGAGGACTGCTCCACCATGCGATCTCCTGGAGAACGTGGATGTTCCTGATCACGAACCGGCGGATTCAGTTTGTCCGGATAAGAGCGCGACCTGCCACTTGTCCCCGGGGCTCGGCCGAGTGCCCGTCATGAGCCGTCAGGCCCGCATTCCCTTGGTTTCGCGCCGGGCCGGGCACCCCGCGAATCACCCGAACGGCGGCCCCCCGCCCGGTCCCCCGACGGCGCCCCGCCCGTCCCGGCCGCCCCCCTCAGGGTCCGCCGGGCCTTCCCGGCTCCCCCCGGGGCGCACTCCCCGCCGGCCACCTCACGCCGGCGCCGACGGGTCAGGACCGACGGACACCTGCCGAAGGCGCCGCGGGCTCATGACCTACGCCGCCCCCGCCTCGTGACGGAACGCTCCGCCCCGCCCGGACGAACTCGCGCGGTGACCCCCACGGCCCCGCTCACGTGTGTCTGGTGTGTCCGGCGGGGCCGGTCCCCGCCGCCCGGCGGCCTTCGCCAGCGGCCGCGGGACGGCTTCACCGGGCGGCCGGCCAGAAGACGCGTCACCGCATACCGCCCGGCAGCGCTGCGCGGGGCCACACCCCGCGAGGGACCACACCCCGCGAGGGACCGCGCCCCGCCAGAGACCACACCCCGCCAGAGACCACACCCCCGCGAGGGACCACACCCCGCGTCGGCGGGAGTGTTCACCGGCCGGCGCGGGGGCGCGGGTTGACGGGGCGAGTCAGTCGTCGCCGCCGGTCGCCGCCGCGGCGGTCTCGTGGGCCGCGATGCCGACGAAGCGGCGCACGGCCTCCACGGGCATGTCGAGCCCCTCGGAGGCCGCGCGCTCGTCGCCGAAGACCTGTACCGCCTCGGCGACGGCCACCGCCAGCTCGGCTTCCGCCTTGCGGACCTTGACCTCGGCCTTGTCCACCATGTCGACCACCGCCAGCTGGCGGCGCTGCTTCTCCTGGAGTCGCTGCTTGCGCGAAGGTGTTTTGTCAGAGTTCTGCACAGTCACGACCAAGATCATATGCAGCCACCGCGCTCCGGTGAAAATCGGCAACTCGGCCTCTGCGAGGCCCCGTTACCCTCCCCCAGGGCACCTCGCGTCAGGCCGTCAGCATCGCCCACACCGCGTGGCCGCTGGTCAGCCTCGACCGGTCGACCCCCCAGGAGTCGGCGAGCTGCTCGACCAGCAGCAGTCCGCGGCCGCCCTCGTCGTCGGGTCCCGGCCGGCGCCGGGGCAGGTCGCGCCCGGAGTAGTCGTGGTCGTGGACCTCGAGCCGCAGGCATCCGTCGGCGACCAGCCCCATGCCGCACAGGATCCGCACGCTCAGCGTGTGGATGACGGCGTTGGTGGCCAGCTCCGACACGAGCAGCACCGCGTCCTCGCACAGCTCGCGGGAGAGTCCCCACTCGCCGAGCCGGGCTCTCACGGAGCGGCGGGCGACTCTGACGCTGGAGCGGTGCGAGGGCAGCTCGATCCAGTGCGCCTGGTCGGGCGCGGCAACGTCTAACAGGTCGCGGGGGGAGGTCGCGTGGGGGGACACGATGGCTGCCTTCCGTAAGGCGGGCACGACGAGGAGCGGGCGGAGCGGCGGAGCTGAGCAGGCACGGTGGAGCAACGGCCGTACGGCAGGCGGGACATCGCCCGTGATCGTGGCCGCGGGGTTACTCAAGTAATCATGCGCGCAGGCGAGTTCATGCTGCAACCGACTCCCTGATAATTTCAGATTGCCGGTATCGGACTGGTCGCTGCAGCAAGTGCCTGTCACACTCGTTCAAGTGACAGTCCCTCAGGAGGTAGGGCGTGAGCGAAGGACGTTCGAACGCGGGCGGCACCAGTGCGCCCACCGTTCTCCGCATGATCCTGGGCCGCAGGCTCCAGGACCGGCGCCAGGGAGCGGGCGTGTCACTGGAGGACGCGGCGCGGGCGCTTCGGGTCACCCCCCTGACCATCCGCCGGCTGGAGAAGGCCGAGGTCACGCTCAAGCCGCTCTACGTCGAGAAGCTGCTGGAGACCTACGGCGCCGACCAGCAGGAGCGGGACGAGTTCGTCGCCTTCGCGGAGCGGGCCAACGAACCGGGCTGGTGGCACACCTACCGCGACGTGCTGCCCAGCTGGTTCAGCGCCTATGTGAGCCTGGAGACCGGCGCGACCACCCTGCGCACGTACGAGCCGCACTATGCCACGGGACTGCTGCAGACCCGCGCGTACGCGCGGTCCGTGCTCAGCGGCGGTTTCCCGAACGACAGCGACGCGGACCTGGAGCGGCGGGTGAACCTGCGGCTGCGCCGCCAGGCCCTGCTGGAGCGCTCCGACGCGCCGACGCTGTGGGTGGTGATGGAGGAGGCCGTCCTGCACCGGGTGGTCGGCGGGCCCGAGGTGATGCGGGAGCAGATCGAACGGCTGCTGGAGGTATCGGAGCTGGCGCACGTCAGCGTCGACGTCGTCCCGTTCACCGCCGGTGCCCATGTGGGCGCGTGCGCCCCGTTCACCTACTTCCGGTTCGCGGAGCCCGAGCTGCCGGACGTCGTCTACACGGAGATCCTCTCCGGCGCCATGTACCTCGACCAGCGCTCCGACGTCGTCGCCCATCTGGAGGCGCACAACCGCATGTCCCTGCTCACCTCCGACGCGCAGAGCAGGGCGCTCCTGAACCACATGCGCAAGGAGTACTCATGACCACCTTCGACACCTCCTTCGACACCACCTTCGACGCCTCCTTCGACGGCAGCCTCCACGACGTCTACAACGGCATGCCCGCATCGGACCTGGGCGAGCAGGGCTGGGAGTCGCCCTGGAGCGGACCCAACGGCGGTCAGTGCGTGCAGACGAAGCAGCTCGCCGACGGCAGGATCGCGCTGCGCCAGTCGACGGATCCGGCCGGCCCCGCGCTCATCTACACCCCGGAGGAGATCACCGCGTTCGTCGCGGGGGTCAAACGGGGCCTCGCCGACCATCTGACCACCGGTTGACCTCTCCCCCACGCACCCCCCTCTGAAAGGTTCACGATGACCAACTCGCCCGCCACGCGGGACATCGACACCAGCAGGCCCCACTCCGCCCGCATGTACGACTACTACCTCGGCGGCAAGGACCACTTCGAGGTCGACAAGCAGGCGGCCGAGAGCGTGGCGTCGGCCTACCCCGGCATCTTCGTGTGCGCGCGGGAGAACCGTGCCTTCATGCACCGGGCCACCCGCGTGCTCGCCCGCGAGCACGGCATCCGGCAGTGGCTCGACATCGGCACCGGCATCCCCACCGAGCCGAACCTGCACCAGGTCGCCCAGTCCGTGGTTCCCGAGGCCCGGGTGGTGTACGCCGACAACGACCCGCTGGTGCTCAAGTACGCCGAGCGGCTGATGCGCAGCACGACGGAGGGCCGCACCACCTACATCGAGGCGGACGTCAACGACCCGCAGACGCTGCTCGACGCCCCCGAACTGGCCGAGGTGCTGGACCTCGGCCGGCCGGTGGCGCTGTCCCTCAACGCCCTGATGCACTTCGTGACGGACGCGCAGGACCCGTACGGCATAGTGAGCCGGCTGCTGGACGTGCTCCCCTCCGGCAGCGCGCTCGCGCTGAGCCACTGCACGCCCGACTTCGACCCGGACACCTGGCAGAAGGTCACCGACATCTACCGCAGCGCCGGCACGCCGGTGCAGTTCCGCTCCCGGGCGGACGTGGCGCGGTTCTTCGACGGGCTGGACCTGCTCGACCCCGGCGTGGCCGTCGGCCACCGCTGGCGCCCGGACGCCGAGCCGACCGCCACCGACGCGGAGGTCAGCCTGTGGACCGGGGTGGGCATCAAGCCGTAGGGCCACTGCGAGGGGGGATCCGCCTCCGGGCTGTCGTGCCGCGTGGGGGCGCGGTACGACAGCCCGGGGGTGTCAGCCGATGTGGTAGCTGTCGCCGTACACCTTCCAGTCCAGCGGGGTGTTCAGGCAGAGGTTGCCCTTCTTCAGGAAGACCCGCTGCTCGGTGTCGACCCTCGTGGTGTCGCTGTGCGCCTCCTCCTGCTTCATGGCCCAGACGCGGGCGTCCAGGAAGGCGTTGAGGTACGTCGTCTCGTCGCCGCCCTGGGCCGGCGGCTTCGCCTTGTTGAGGGCACGCTTGCGGATGTTGCGGAAGCTGGTGGCGTCGTCGCCGTCACCGTGCATGACGATGGCGTCGTAGTAGGCGAACTGGCCGAGCGTGCCCAGCTTGTCCGTCTTGCCCTGCTGGACGGCCGGGTTGAAGTACACCCGGTCGCGCTCGTCGTTCTGGGCCTGCTGGAAGACGGTGTCCTGGGCGGCCCTGCGCCAGTCGGCGGGGTAGTTCGGGTCGAGGCCGCTGTGCGAGTCGGTGCCGTTGACCCGGCGCAGCGCGGGCAGGTACTTGGCGAGCACGTTGCCGGGCTTGCGGTCGGTGTAGAGCTGGACGAGGTCGAGCATGTCGCCGGTGCCGGAGCAGAAGCCGATGATGCCGGCGGTGTAGCCGCGGCCGTCGCCGATGTCCTCGATGTACTTGTACTGCGCCTTCCAGTCGAGCGAGGAGTTCTCCGCGCTCGACACCAGCTTCATGGCGATCTCCTTCTTCGCCGGATCGTCGAGGCCCGCACAGCTCGCGGCCGTCGCGGCCGCCGAGGCGTGCCCGGGGCGCAGCAGCACGGCGCCGGCGCCGACGGCGGACGCGCCGAGCAGGGCGAGCAGCGTGCGGCGGGAGGTCAGGACGGGGTTGGCCGGGGTGGTGTCGTCGGGGTTCCGCACAGGGACTCCAGTGGGGGGTTGCGGTCGGTCATCGATAGGAAGGTTTCCTATCAGTAGACTCCGCTGGTGTGTACCCGTCACGCAGAAAGTTCGTAGGGTCGAACAAGTCCGCCGCTGGGGTCCGCTCCGGCCGACGCGGGTCAGCCGGTGGCCGTCCAGGCCTTCGGGCCCATGCCGCGCCACTCGATCAGCTCGGGGTCGTCGACTGTCGTACTGGCCTCGGGCAGGCCCGCGCGGCGCAGGAACTCGACGATGTCGAGCAGGTGGTACGCGATGCCGACGTACTCCCCGCGGATGGTGACCCGCCGGCCTCCGTCGGGGCCCGGCGGCTGCACGATCACAGGCGCGCCTTCCATAGTGACCGCATGCCCCCGAGCAGCGCGGATCATGCGGCGGACCGGACCCGCGCCGGGGCGGCCGGGGTGCCGTGTAAGCCGCCGCAGGGCAGGTACTCGGCCAGGCGGGACCCTGGACCGAGGAGATGACCAGGATGCTGTTCCTTGGACTGCTTCTGCTCGCGGCGACGGTCGCCTTCACCGCCCTGGCGATCGCCGGCAACCTGTCCGGCGGACCCGGGTACACCGTGTCCGTGCTCGATCACCACATCGCCACGCTGAGCCCGCTGGCGATCTTCTGCGCCGGTCTCGCGCTGGCCCTGATCTTCTGCCTGGGCGTGGCCGTCCTGACCGGCGGCGCGGTCCACCGCCGCCGTGGCCCGCGGGCCGGCCGGCCGCGCGGCACCGCCTCGAACGGCCGCTTCACGGGGCCCGCCGCCGGGGCCTGACGGCGGCGCGCCGCCCGGCGGGCGGTGTCACAGCGACGCGGTCGCGCGCAGGATCAGGAACAGGGTGACCGCCGAGTTCGCCGAGGACATCGCCGACGCGAGGGTGCCCGCCGCGTCGCCCCAGAGGGCGAGGCCGACCGTGGTGAACACGGCGGGCCGGCCGCGGACCACCGGAGCGGGACCGAGCAGCGCGGCGACCCGGCGCGGCCCGCACCTCGGGGTCGGACCAGCCGTCCGGGAGGGGATTGCCGGGGAGCTGGGCGGTGCCGACCACCATCAGCAGGGCCAGGCAGAGCGTGCTGCGCCCGGCCATGACCACGGCCATCGCGGTGAGCAGCCGGGTCGCGGCGCGCGGATGCAGCCGCCTCTCGGCCGACGGGCCACGCGGTCAGCGGCAGCACCAGGGCAGGAAGACGAACACCCCCATGGACGCTCAGTCTTCCGTACCGCCGTGGTCGGCGGGGCCGGCGGGGCCGGCGTTCCGGATGTTCGTCCCGCCCGGCCCCGCGGCCGCCAGCAGGGCCCGCAGCACCTGCTCGTCACCGGGCGGCAGCGCGGTCACGAAGCTGGCGAGCACCGCCTCGCGGTCCCGCTCGCCGTCCAGCAGCCGGCGCATCCGCAGGGCGGCGAGCCGGGCCTCGTCGGCTGTGGGCGCCCACAGGAAGGAGCGGCCCTGCCGCTCCCGGGCGACGACGTCCTTGGCGAGCAGTCGGGTCAGGATGGTCACGACGGTGGTGTACGCGAGGTCGCCGCCGAGCCGCTCCTGCACCCAGGCGGCGGTGACGGGGCCGCCGGCCTCGCGCAGCGCGCCCAGCACCTGGCCCTCCAGCTCCCCCTGCCCCCGTCGGGCCCGCGCCATGGTCCGCTCTCCCTCCGGCCTCGCGTGCGGTGACACGCGTGTCGGCGTGTCCGACCACGCTACTTCACGCCGGCGCCGCCCCCGTAGGTCCGCCGCCCGCGACGGTGCGCCAGCTCACCGAGCACGATGTCCACGGCGAGGAAGGCGGCCAGCGGGATCCCGAGCAGCGGCACGAAGTAACCGAGCACCGCGATCACCGCCATCGCCGGGACGAGGAGGTAGGGCGGGACCTGGGCCCAGGCCCCGCGCGGGATCGGCCGGCCGAAGGCGGAGCCGCGGCCGCGCTGCCACCACATGCGGTAGCCCCACAGGATCAGCAGGATCAGGGCGATCGCGAGCAGGGCCAGGGCGACCTGGTTGACGAGCCCGAAGAGGATGCCGGTGTGCAGGTCGATCCCCCAGCGGGTGAGCTTGGCGAGGACCGGATGGTCGGCGAAGCGCAGGACGTCGGTGACCTCGCCGGTGCCGGGGTCCACGGCCACGGCGTCCTGTTTCTCGGGCCAGCTGCGCCGGATCTGCCTCACCACGTAGGCGCTGTTCGCCTCGGCGGGCGGGACGATCTCGACGGGGTCGCCCAGCCCTTCGGCACGGGCGGCGGCGAGCACCTTGTCCAGGCCGACACCGTGCTCGGCGTCGCCGCCGGTGCCGGCCGCCGTACCGTGCCCCGTGTGCTCGCCGCCGCTCGCCGCCGCGGAGACGGCCGGGGTGGCCTGGCCCAGGGAGGTGCGCAGGTCGTCGATGGAGGCACCGGCGTACGTGGACCAGGTCAGGCCGGTCGCCGAGAGGAAGAGGAAACCGGCGGCGGCCCAGACGCCGACGGTGCCGTGCAGGCCCAGGGTGCGCCGTCGCCCGCTGGTGCCGCGCACCCCGCGCAGGGCCCGCCGCCGGGCGAACCACAGCACCAGACCGCCGCCCGTGATCACCCACAGCCAGCTCGCCGCGAACTCACTGTAGAGCCGGCCGGGCTCGCCGAGGTGCAGGTCGCGGTGGAGTTCGTCGATCCAGGTGCGCAGCGGCAGCGCGCCGGTCGAACCGTACTGTTCGAGAGCGCCGCGCACCGTGCCGGTGTAAGGGTCGACGAAGACGGCGAGGGTGTGGTCCGGGTTCACCCCCTTGACCCCCGTCAGCAGCACCCTGGTGGTCGCGTCCGCCTCGGGCGAGGGACGTATCGCGGAGACGGTGCCCTCGGGATGGGCCGCGCGGGCGGCGGCGACCTGCTCGGAGACCGGCAGCTTCGCCCTGCCCACCGGGACGGTCAGCTCATGGGCGTACACCAGCTTCTCGGCCTGGAAGGAGAAGGCGTACAGCAGACCGGTGGCGGCGGCGACGAGCAGGAAGGGGGCGACCAGGACGCCGGCGTAGAAGTGCAGGCGCAGGACGAGGGGGCGCAGCGGTGCCCAGCGGCTCGGGGACGGGGCCGGGACGGTGGGCTGCGGGACCTCGCCCCTGGGGGTCGAGGGGGCGACGGACATCGTGGGCTTCTCCGGGGACTGGTGCGGAGTGGGGACGGTCCAGTAGTCGGGGCGCGACCGGACCGAGTTCCCCCCACCCGAAGTGACCTGCATCACATGCCCGGCCATGGCATGCTGGCCCGATGGCATCTCCCAGTGATCGCACGCCTCTTGCCGAGCGGATCGAGGAACTCCTCGCCCCCGGCGGGCCGTTGCCCATCGTCGCGGCCGGTGACCCGGTCCTGCGGCGCGGAACCGAGCCGTACGACGGCCAGTTGGCACCCGCCCTGCTGGCCCGGTTCGTCGAGGCACTGCGCGTCACCATGCACGCGGCCCCGGGCGTGGGCCTGGCCGCGCCCCAGGTCGGCGTTCCGCTCCGCATCGCCGTGATCGAGGACCCGGCCCCCGTGCCGGAGGAGATCGCGGTGGCCCGAGGCAGGGTCCCGCAGCCGTTCCGGGTGCTGGTCAACCCGGTCTACCAGCCCGTCGGCACCGCCCGCGCCGCCTTCTTCGAGGGCTGCCTGAGCGTGCCGGGCTGGCAGGCGGTGGTGGCCCGGCACGCGAGCGTCCGGCTGACCGGCGCCGACGAGGACGGCCATCCGCTCGACGAGGTGTTCACGGGGTGGCCGGCCCGCATCGTCCAGCACGAGACCGACCACCTCGACGGCATGCTCTACCTGGACAGGGCGGAGCTTCGCTCACTGTCGTCGACCGAGGCGATGGCCGCACGCTGGACCCACCCCACCCCCGACACAGCCGCCGCCCAACTGGGCTTCCCCCTCCCCGACCACCCTTGAAGCACCCGGCAAGGGGCGCGGGGAACTGCGCGACCAGCCACCACCGGCCCGCAGACGAACGACGCCCGGGACCGCCCCCCCTTCGGCCTACCCGCGGTACGCCTCCAGCAGCCGCAGCCACACCTCGCTCAGCGTCGGGTAGGACGCCACCGCGTGCCACAGCCGGCTGACCGGCACCTCCCCCGCCACGGCGATCGTCGCCGAGTGGATCAGCTCGCCCACCCCCGGCCCCACGAAGGTGACCCCGCGCAGGATCTCCTCCTCCAGGTCCACGACCATCCGGGCCCGCCCCTTGTACCCGTCGGCGTACAGCCCCGCCCCGGCCACGGAGGAGAACTCCACGTCGACGGCCCGCACCCGGTAGCCGGCCTGCTCGGCCTCCGCGAAGGAGAGCCCGACGGCAGCCGCCTCCGGGTCGGTGAAGACGACCTGCGGCACGGCGTGGTGGTCGGCGGTGGCCGCGTGCGCGCCCCAGGGGCCGTCCAGGAGGGGCGTGTCCGCGGCGCGGGCGGCGATGGTGTCGCCCGCGATCCGGGCCTGGTACTTGCCCTGGTGGGTGAGGAGCGCCCGGTGGTTGACGTCCCCGACGGCGTAGAGCCAGTCCGTGCCCTCGACCAGCAGCGTGTCGTCGACGGACAGCCACGACCCCGGCTCCAGCCCGACCGTGTCGAGGCCGATGTCGTCGGTCCGCGGGGCGCGCCCGGTGGCGTAGAGGATCTCGTCGGCCTCGATGCGGTCGCCGTTGTCGGTCACCGCCACGACCGTGCCGTTCTCCCGGGTCACCGACCGGACGGACGTGCCGGTGCGCACGTCGACGCCGGCCTCCTTGAGCGCGTCGGCGACGAGTTCGCCGGCGAACGGCTCCATGCGGTTGAGCAGCCCCTTGCCGCGGACCAGCAGGGTGACCCGGGAGCCGAGGGCCTGCCAGGCGGTCGCCATCTCGGTGGCGACGACACCGCCGCCGACGACGATCAGGCTGCCGGGCGCCTGCTGGGCGCTGGTGGCCTCGCGGCTGGTCCAGGGCTTCACCTCGGCGAGGCCGGGCAGGTCGGGCAGCTGGGCCCGGGTGCCGGTGGCGACGGCCACCGCGTGCCGGGCGGTGAGCGTGGTGAGGGTGCCGTCCGGGCCGGTCACGGTGACCGTGCGGGGCCCGGCGAGGCGGCCGTGGCCGCGGTACAGGTCGGCGCCGATGCCGTCCAGCCAGGCGACCTGGCCGTCGTCCTTCCAGTGCGAGGTGAAGGAGTCGCGGCGGGCCAGCACCGCCGGGGTGTCGAGGGGACCCTGGACCGCCTGGGCGAGGCCGGGCAGGCGGCGGGCGTCGGCCTGGGCGATGACCGGGCGCAGCAGCGCCTTGCTGGGCATGCAGGCCCAGTACGAGCATTCGCCGCCGACGAGTTCGCTCTCCACGACCGCGGTGGTGAGACCGGCCGCACGTGTGCGGCCGGCGACGTTCTCCCCCACGGGGCCGGCACCGAGCACCACGACGTCGTAAGCGATGGATTCCGTTTCCGTCATGGGGCCAGTCTTCCTGGTGGTGTGGGCCAGGGCCACACGGGTAAGGGCCGGAATACCTGCCGGGTCGGGCATGTTGTGCGGACGGCCCGCCCCGCCCCGGGGCGCCCCCCCACGTCAGGAAGAGGGAAGCACGCATGAGCAGCACCGTGGAGCTCACCAAGGAGAACTTCGACCAGACGGTCACCGAGAACGAGTTCGTCCTCATCGACTTCTGGGCGTCCTGGTGCGGCCCGTGCCGGATGTTCGCCCCCGTCTACGAGAAGGCCGCGCAGGACAACCCCGACCTGGTGTTCGGCAAGGTGGACACCGAGGCCCAGCCGGAGCTTGCCCAGGCCTTCGGCATCCAGTCGATCCCGACCCTGATGATCGTCCGGGACCAGGTCGCCGTCTTCGCCCAGCCGGGCGCCCTGCCGGAGGCCGCCCTGACGGACGTCATCGGCCAGGCCCGCAAGCTGGACATGGACGAGGTCCGCAAGAGCATCGCCGCGCAGCAGGGCGACGCGCAGTAGTCCCGGTCGGAAGGGGTGCGGCGGTCCCCGGTCAGAAGGGGTACGGCGCCACGTCCCCGCGCACGGTCGTCCACCGCACGTCCGTGAACGCCTCCAGGTTGGACTCGCCGCCGAACCGCGCACCGGTGCCGGAGGCGGCGACCCCGCCGAAGGGCGCCACGGCCTCGTCGTTCACGGTCTGGTCGTTGATGTGGACGATGCCGGTCGGGATGCGCTCGGCGAGGTCCAGGCCGCGTGCCGCGTCCCGGGTGACGATGCCGAGGGAGAGGCCGTAGCTGCTGTCGGCGGCGAGCGCCGCGGCCTCGTCGACGTCGGTGAAGGAGCGGACGGGCGCGACCGGTCCGAAGACCTCCTCGGCGTAGGCGGGTGTGCGGTCGTCGACGCCGGTCAGGACCGTCGGCCGGTAGAAGAGGTCCTCGTAGGTGCCGCCGGCGGCGAGCCGGGCGCCCTGGGCGGTGCTCGCCTGCACGAGTCCGTGGATCTTGGCGAGCTGGCCGGCGTCGATGACCGGGCCGAGGTGGACCTGGGCGCGGTGCGGGTCGCCGACGGCGAGCGAGTCGGCCTTGGCCGCGAGACGTTCGGCGTACTCCTCGGCGAGTGAGGCGTGCACCAGGTGCCGTCCGGTGGTCATGCAGATCTGGCCCTGGTGGAAGAAGGATCCCCAGGCGGCCGTGGAGATCACCGCGTCCAGGTCGGCGTCCTCCAGGACGATCAGTGCGGAGTTGCCGCCGAGTTCGAGGTGGGCGCGCTTGAGGTGGCGGCCCGCGGTCGCCCCGACGGCGCGGCCGGCCGCCGTGGAACCGGTGAAGGAGATGACCGGCGCCAGCGGGTCCTCGACCAGCGCCGCGCCGACGTCGGCCCCGCCGGGCAGCACGTGCAGCAGCCCCTCCGGCAGCCCGGCCTCCGCGAACACCGCGGCCAGCGCGAGCCCACCGCAGACCGCGGTCCGCGGATCGGGCTTCAGCACGACCCCGTTGCCCAGGGCGAGGGCGGGCGCGACCGAGCGGATGGACAGGATGAGCGGCGCGTTGAACGGCGAGATCACCCCGACGACACCGACCGGCACCCGGCGGGTGTACGACAGCCGGGGCGCCTCGCTGGGCAGCACCTGGCCGGCCGGACGGGAGGCGAGGGCGGCGGCCTCGTAGCACTCCTGGGCGGCCACGTGCAGTTCGAAGTCCGCCTTGCCGGGTATGGAACCGGACTCACGGACGATCCACTCGCGCAGTTCACCGGCGTGCTCGGTGAACAGGTCGCCTGCCCTGCGCAGGACCTGGGCGCGGACGAAGTGCGGGGCGCGGGCCCAGTCGCGGTGTGCGGCGCGGGCGGCCGTGGCGGCCGGGGAGACGTCCGCGGGGGCGGCCAGGGTGACCGTGCCGAGCGTGTCGCCGGTGGCGGGCTCGGTGACGTCGCAGGGTGCCCCGGACAGGGCGCTTGCCTGCCAGGTCTTCGGGTCGAGCAACGGCATGACGACTCTCCGATCGATCACCTGGTTGCGCGGCCCACGGCGCTCCCATGAGCCGTTTGGTTGACCGCGCAACATCCTAGTGCCCCGACAGGCAACATTCGCCCCGTCGCGACGCCCGGCACGCTCCCCCCATAGGCCCGGAAAAGCACCGCCCCCGACCAGGGTGACTCGTCAACTGGAGTCGCGCTGGACCACCGAGGCGCCGAGCACCCGGTGCGTCTCCGGCTCGCCGCCGGGATCGCGCACCACGCGGTCCACCAGCTCGGCGAGGCCGCGGCCGGAGGGCAGGTCGATGTGGATCGTGGAGAGCCGCGGCCGCAGCAGCCTGCCCAGCATCAGGTCGTCGGCGCCCAGCACCGCCGTGTCCTCGGGGATGCGCACACCCGCGTCCTGGAGGGCGCGCATGAACAGCATCGCGTACTCGTCGTTGTACGCGAACACCGCGTCGATCCCCAACTCCCGCCAGCGGGAGGCGAGTTCGGCAGCGGACTGTTCGGTGTAGCCGAGCGGCAGCCCGGTCACCTCGGCGTCGGTGCCGCGCAGGGCCTCGCGCACGCCTTCGAGGCGGGGCCGGGAGAAGGTCTCCAGGTCGGCCTCCTCGGGGACGAGCACGCCGATCCGGCGCCGGCCGCGGGCGTACAGATGACGTCCGGCGCAGCGGCCGACGGCGGCGTGGTCCATCAGCAGGGCGTGCGCGCCCGCGACGCGTCCGGGTCCGAAGGTGACCACCGCGCGGGCGCCGGCCCGCTTGAGCACCGCGACCCCCTCGGGACCGACCTCGGCGTCCGGGACCAGCACGGCGACCGGCCTCAACTCGGCCCAGGCTCGGGCGGCTTCGTCGCCGCGGAGGCCCGCGGTGCCGTACTGGACGACCGTGTAGTCGAGGCGGCTGAGGGCCCACTGGAGGTCGTTGATGAACTGTGCGTACAGCGGGCCCACCGCGATGGCCGGTGCGGGCATCAGCACCATCCGGCTGTGCCCGGCACGCAGGCTGCGGGCGGCCGCGTGGGGGACGTACCCGAGTTCCTTCGCCGCCTGGTGGACCCGGCGGCGGGTGGGCTCGCTGATCCTTACGGCACTGGTGTTGTTGAGGACATAGGAGACGGTCGCGCGGGAGACGCCCGCCAGGCGGGCCACATCGGCGCTCGTGGGGACCGACCGGGGCACCGGCGACGCTGCCGAGGGCGGTTTCGGGATCTGCACCATGACGTACGGCATCTTGGCAGAGACGCCGCCCGGGGGGAGCGGCGGGGCAAGGTGGTTGAGGGTTAGACAAGTTGGGCGCCGCCGCACCGGCACCCCACACGTCGATGCCTCCCATACGCTCGTCGGCGTGACGAACATGTTCGTTACGAACTTGTTCGCACCGAACGCGTTCGTTACAGTCAAGACCAGATGCCGGACCACGCCCGCCCGCGCAACGGCATCGAGCACACCGTCACCTCCGATCCCATGACCAAGGAGCTCGCCATGTCCACTCCCCATCACCCCGTCGCGATCGTCGGTGCCGGCCTCGGCGGGCTCACGCTCGCCCGGGTGCTGCGCGTGCACGGCGTCGCGGCGGCCGTCTTCGACCTGGACGCCTCCCCCGCGGCCCGCACCCAGGGCGGCATGCTCGACATCCACGACGACTCCGGCCAGCCGGCGCTGCGCGCGGCCGGGCTGTTCGACGCGTTCCTGGCGCAGGTCCACCCGGGCGGCCAGGCGACGCGGGTGCTGGACAAGGACGCGCGGGTCCTGCTGGACCTGCCGGACGACGGGGCCGGCGGGCGGCCGGAGATCGACCGGGGCGATCTGCGCCGGCTGCTGCTCGACTCCCTGCCCGAGGGCGTGATCCACTGGGGCGCGAAGGTCACCGGAGCAAGCCCGGTCGGTGCCGGCCGGCACCGGGTGACCCTCGCTGACGGCGGCGCCTTCACCACCGATCTGCTGGTCGGCGCGGACGGCGCCTGGTCCCGGGTGCGCCCGCTGGTCTCGGACGCGCGGCCCGCGTACACCGGGATCTCGTTCGTGGAGGCGGACCTGCCGGACGCGGACGCGCGCCATCCGGTGAGCGCCGAAGTGGTCGGCGGGGGCATGCTCTTCGCGCTCGGCGCGGGCCGGGGCTTCCTCGCCCACCGGGAGAGCGACGGCGGCCTGCACGTGTACGCGGCGGTCGAGGCGGCCGAGGAGTGGCTGGACGGGATCGACTTCACCGACACCGAGACGGCCAAGCGGGCCGTCCTCGATCACTTCGGCGGCTGGGACAAGAGCCTGCGGGGGCTGGTCGCGGACGCGGAGGGCACGCTGGTGCCACGGCGGATCCACGCCCTGCCGGCCGGCCACCGCTGGGACCGGGTGCCCGGGGTCACGCTGCTCGGCGACGCGGCACACCTGATGTCGCCGTTCGCCGGCGAGGGCGCCAACCTGGCGCTGATCGACGGAGCCGACCTCGGCCTCGCGCTCGTCGCGCACCCGGGGGACACCGAGGCGGCCTTGGCCGCCTACGAGGAGAAGATGTTCGCGCGGGCCGAGCGGTCCGCGGCGGACTCCGCACGCAGCGGCGCCATGCTGTTCAGCGCCGACACGCCCCGGGGACTGGTCGACATGTTCACCGGCGGCGAGCCGAACCCCGGCGAGCCGAACCCCGGCGGGCCGGGCGCCGGCGCGGCGGACGTCAGCGCGGCGGCGCCGTCCGCGTGACGCGGTCGACCAGGTCGGTCCAGCCGGCTTCCAGGCGCTCCAGCGGCATCCCGCACTGCCGGGTCAGATGGTGGATCTGCGCGGGGTCGAGGTACGCGAGCAGCGTCTGGGCGAGCAGTTCGCAGTCGGCGTCCGGCTGGATCTGCCGCAGCAGCATCGTGACGTGCGTGCGCAGCGCCTGGATCGGCGGATTGGCATAGCGCCGGGTGGGCTCGGGCTGGGCGGCCAGCTGGAGGTCCAGCTGCTCCGCCGAGCGGTAGAGCACCGCGACGCCGAACGCCCGGAGCCGCTCGACCGGCGGGGCGCCGGGGCCCAGCGGCGGAGGGCCGCCGAGGAAGTCGGCCTGGAGCTGCCGCGAGGAGTGGTCGAGCAGCGCCATCAGCAGCCCGGTGCGGTCGCCGAAGCGGCGGAAGACCGTGCCCTTGCCCACCTCCGCCGCCGTGGCCACCGCCTCCATGGTCACACCGGCCACCCCGTGCTCGGCGATCAGCCGGGCGGCGGCCTCCAGCAGCCGAGCGCGGTTGCGGGCCGCGTCGGCACGCAGGCACGGCTCGTCGGGAGCGGGCCCGACCTCTAGCAACTGGGGGGTGTCGATGGGCTCCTGGGGCTGCGGGAGGGGCGGCAGGACGCTGGACATGAAGACAGCGTAAAGCATCCGGAACAGAACTGGACCGGGGTCCGTTTAGGATGTTAGAAATTAAACCGGACCTCGGTCCGGATTCGTTACGGCAGTGTTTCAGCACCCCCCTGGAGATTCCCATGTCTGTCCGCATCCTTGCGCTCGTCGGCAGCCTCCGCGCCGGTTCGCACAACCGCCAGCTCGCCGAGGCGGCCGTCAAGCTCGCCCCCGAGGGTGCCGTGGTCGAGGTCTTCGAGGGCCTGGCCGACATCCCCTTCTACAACGAGGACATCGACGTGGAGGGCAACGTCCCGGCCGCCGCCGCGAAGCTGCGCGAGGCCGCCCAGGCCGCCGACGCCTTCCTGCTCTTCTCCCCCGAGTACAACGGCACCATCCCGGCCGTCCTGAAGAACGCCATCGACTGGCTGTCCCGCCCGTACGGCGCCGGTGCCTTCGGCGGCAAGCCGGTCGCCGTCGTCGGCACCGCGTTCGGCCAGTTCGGCGGCGTGTGGGCGCAGGACGAGGCCCGCAAGGCCGTGGGCATCGCCGGCGGCAAGGTGATCGAGGACATCAAGCTGTCGATCCCCGGCTCGGTGACCCGCTTCGCCGAGACCCACCCGGCCGACGACGCCGAGGTCGCCGCCCAGCTGACCGAGGTCGTCGCCCGCCTGCACGGCAACGTGGCCGTGGCCGCCTGAGGCACCCCCTCGACGGTGGGCGTGGCCGCCCGAGCCACGCCGTGAAAGGGGCCGGAGCCCAGCTCCGGCCTCTTTCGCGTCCCGCGCTCACCGGCGGGCACCCGCCGGACGGCGGGGAGCTTCCGCCGTCCGGCGGCCCCGGGGAGCGGGCGGGCGCGCGGATCATAGGCGTACGAGCCGCAGCGCACCACCGCGAGGAGCCGCCATGACCGCCGTACCGCCCCCGTTCGACCCCGAGCTCTCCGCCGCCCTGGAGCTGATCAAGGACGTGATCTCCCCGTCGTTCACGATGGCGGACATCGACACGATCCGGCAGGGCGCGGGGATACAGCTGCTCGCCGAGCTGGACCTCACCATGGGCGGGACGTTCGAGGTGGAGGACCGCACGGTCCCCGGTCCGGCGGACGCGCCGGAGATCTCCCTCCTGATCTGCCGCCCGGTCGCCCCGGCCGCCCCCGGTCCGCTGCCGGTGATCTACCACGTGCACGGCGGCGGCATGGTGATCGGCAACAACCGGGTGGGCGTGGACGCCCCGCTGGCCTGGGCGAAGGAGCTGGGCGCGGTGGTCGTGTCGGTGGAGTACCGGCTGGCGCCCGAGCATCCGCACCCGGCGCCGGTGGAGGACGTGTACGCCGGGCTGCTGTGGACGGCGGAGCACGCGCAGGAGCTCGGCGGCGACCCGGAGCGCATCGTGATCGCCGGCGCCAGCGCGGGCGGCGGCCTGACCGCGGCCCTGGCCCTTCTCCTGAGGGACCGTCAGGGTCCGTCGGTGATCGGCCAGATGCTGCTGTGCCCGATGCTCGACGACCGCAACGACACCCCGTCCGGCCACCAGATGAAGGGCCTCGGCGTCTGGGACCGCACGTCCAACGAGACCGGCTGGACCGCCCTGCTGGGCGAAGGCCGGGGCGGCCCCGACGTGTCGCCCTACGCGGCCCCGGCCCGCGCCACCGACCTCACCGGTCTTCCGCCGGCCTTCCTCGACGTCGGCTCCGCCGAGACCTTCCGCGACGAGACCGTCACCTACGCCTCCCGCATCTGGCAGTCCGGCGGCGTCGCCGAACTCCACGTCTGGCCCGGCGGCTTCCACGGCTTCGACGGCTTCGCCCCGCAGGCCGCCCTGTCCCAGTCGGCACGGGCGGCCCATCTGGACTGGCTGCGGCGGCTGCTGGCGCGGTGAGGACCGCCGCCGTCGACGGCGGAGCCGATGAGCCGTGCCTGGAGCCCCCGCGAGGCGGCCGCCGTACCGACGTCGGTGTCCGTCCCGGCCCGGCAGGCGACGGCGGACCCGTACTCCTCGTGGACGGCGCCGCCCCGCGCGCTGCCCGCGGGCAGACGGCGGCCCCCGTGGCCGGTGATGACGGCCGCCCCGGCGCGGACGGCACTCCTCGGAGCGGGGCCGCAGGGCGCATCATGGCGGTATGAAAGAGCTGGCGGGGCGACTGGCCGCGGTGGACCCGGATGCCGGCGCGGCCGTCGCGGTCATCGCCTACTTCGACCGGCTGGCCGAGACCCGGGCCGGTCTGGAGGCGCTGGTGCGCGGCGCGGCCGTGCTCGCCGGGTGTCCGGCGCGGCTGGCCGACGAGGAGCGGCGGGTCCGGCTGCGGGTGGAGCCGGACGGGCGCCGGACGGACGTCGCGAGCGCGCCCGAGCCCGGCTGGCCGTGCGCGCCGCTGGTCCCGGGCGGGCCGCCGGGACTGTGGCTGGAGCGCGCCGGGGCCGACGGTCCGAGCGTCGTCGACGCGGTGATCCTGGAGCGGGCCTCGGCGGCCGTGCGCTCCGTCCTCGACCGCACCCGCGGCCGGGCCCCGGGGCCGCCGGTGGACGATCCCGCGCTGGTCGAGACGGTCCTGGACGCCGGCGCCCCGCCACCGGCCCGGCTGCACGCGGCCCGCCTGCTCGGCCTGGACGCCGCCGACCCGGCGGCGCGGTTCCGGGCGGTGGCGGTCGCCGACGGCCCGCCCCGGATCGTGGCCGACGGGACACCGCTCCCGCCGTCGGCGGGACGGGCGGGTGTGGGTCCGGCCGTGGCCGCCCAGGACCTCCCCCGGTCCTGGGCGGCGGCCCGTACCGCGCTGCGGTTCACGTCCGACGGCGGCGCGCAGGAGCCCGGCGGCCCGTCCGTCGTGCACGCCGACGAGCTGGGCGGGGTCGCCCTGCTCGCCGGTCTCGTCGTACCCGGCGCGGAACCGGCGCCGGACGTCCGCGCCGTGCAGGCCGCCGCGGCGGACGCGCCCTGGATGCTGCGCACGCTGCACGCGGTCGCGTCGACGGCGAGCCTGCGGGCGGCGGCCGCCGAGGTCAACGTCCACCACTCCACGCTCCAGGACCGGCTGACGCACGCGGAGCATCTGCTGGGCTGGTCGGTGCGCACCCCGCAGGGCCGGTTCCGGCTGCAACTGGCCCTCACCATGCGCCACCTGATGGCCACTCAGTAGCGGCTCAGTACACGTCCCGGACGTACCGCCGGTCCGCGGCCAGCTGCTTGACGTACACCGTCGCCTCGTCCTCGGTCAGTCCGCCGTGCACGGTGGCGATGTCCCGCAGGGCCCGGTCGACGTCCTTCGCCATCCGGGAGGCGTCGCCGCACACGTAGAAGTGGGCGCCGTCCTGCAGCCAGGACCACAGCAGCGGGCCGTGCTCGCGCATCCGGTCCTGCACGTAGACCTTGGCGCGCTGGTCGCGGGAGAAGGCGGTGTCGAGGCGGCTCAGGGTGCCCTCGGCGAGCAGGGCGGTGAGCTCCTCCTCGTAGTAGAAGTCGGTGGCCCGGTGCTGTTCGCCGAAGAACAGCCAGTTCGGGGCGCGGTGGCCGCGGGCGCGGCGCTCCTGGAGGAAACCGACGAACGGCGCCACCCCGGTGCCGGGGCCGACCATGACCATGGGGGTCGCCGGATCGGCGGGCGGGCGGAAGTGCGCGGAGCGCTGGACGTGCACCGGCACCTCGGTGCCGGGTCCGGCGTCGGCCAGGAACGGCGAGCAGACGCCCTGCCGGGGCCGGCCGCGCAGGTTCTCGTAGCGGACGACGGAGACGGTCAGCGAGACCTGGTGGGGGTCGGTGAGCGGGCTGGAGGAGATGGAGTACAGCCGCGGCTGGAGCCTGCCGAGGACACCGGCCCAGTCATCGGCGTCGGCGCGGATCCCGAACTCGGCGACGACGTCGACCGCCTGCCGGCCCCAGGACCACCTGGCCAGCCCGTCCTTGTTGTCGGGGCGCAGCAGTGTGCGCAACTCGCGGGGGTCGCGGGTGCGTTCGGCGGCGAAGCGGAGCAGGTCCGGGGTGACGCGGGTGATGTCCAGATGCCGGGAGAGGGCTTCGACCAGGGGAACCTCACCGACTCCGTCGATCCGCACGCCGGTTGTCGCGTCGAGACCGGTCACGTCCAGCCATTCCGCCACCAGGTCGGGGGAGTTGAGCGGGTGGACCGCGAGCGCGTCGCCCGCCTCGTAGACCAGCGGGGTCTCGCTGTCCCGGCTGTCGAGGGTGAAGCGGCGGACCTCCTTTCCGGCGCCGGGCAGGCTGAGCAGCCGGTTGCCGACGAGCCGGGCGGTGACGGGGGCGGGGCGCCGGGGCCTGGCGGGCGCCGGGGCAGGCGCGGCGGGGGGCGGGGACCCGTCCCTGAGGGCGGTGAGCACCTGGTCGAGCCAGGCCTGCGCCTGCGTCTCGTAGTCCGGTTCGCAGTCGGTGCGCGGCGCGAGCCGGACCGCGCCCAGTTCGTCCATGCGGCTGTCCAGGCGCCGGCCGTGTCCGCAGAAGTCGTCGTAGGAGGAGTCGCCGAAGGCCAGGACGGCGTACCGGCGGCCGGCCAGGCGCCCGGTGTCGAGGGCGGCCAGGCCGTCCCAGAAACCGGCGCCGTTGTCGGGAGCGTCGCCGTCGCCGAAGGTGCTGGTGATCAGGAGCAGGTCGGCGCCGCTGGGCAGGGCGGCCGGGTCGGCCTGGTCCATGGCGACGAGGGAGGCCGCGTGGCCGCCGGCGGCGAGCCGCTCGGCGGCGGTGGCGGCGAAGTCCTCGGCGTTGCCGGTCTGCGAGGCCCAGAGGACCATCACCTGACGGGCCGGGGTCGTGGGCGCGGTGACCGGGGCCGCGCCGGAGCGGGAGTACATGCCGGCGAGGGCGCCGTCGACCCACAGGGCGTGCTCCGGGCTGAACGGCGCGTCCGGCGGCAGCACGGGAACGCCGGGGGCGCCGACCGGGATGCCGGCGAGGAAGCCGACCAGGTACTGCCGTTCGCGGTCGGTGAGCACCGGCGGCGGCGCCGGGTCGAGTCCGAACACCGCGGCGGCGGCGGGCGGCACGGCGGTGGGCACCGCAGCGGCGGCACCAGGCACGGCGGCGTCGGCGGGGGCGGCGTCGGCGGCCGGGGTCCGGGCGGCACCGGGCGCCCGCACGGTCACGGGCGTGGACACCTTGGTGAGCGACACCGCGCACACCTTCAGCTCGGGCTGGAAGGACAGCGGGTCGACCGCGTCGCTGGTCACGGCGTTGACGCTGAGGTACTCGCCGAACAGGTCGTTCCAGTGGAAGGGCGCGAAACAGGACCCCGGCAGCACCCGGTCCGTGACGACCGCCGGCAGCACCGCCCGGCCGCGCCGCGAGGCGACCTCCACCGAGTCGCCTTCGGCGAGCCCCAGCGCGGCCGCGTCCTCGGGGTGGACCTCGACGAACGGGCCGGGGTCGAGCCTGTTCAGTCTGGCGACCTTCGCGGTCTTGGTCAGGGTGTGCCACTGGTGCTGGAGACGGCCGGTGTTGAGGACGAACGGGTAGTCGTCGTCCGGCAGCTCGGCCGGGTCCACGTGCGGCCGGGCGTGGAAGACGGCGCGCCCGGAGGCGGTGGCGAAGGTGAGGGCGCCGTCGGCGTCGACGTACCGGACGGGGTTGCGGTCGGGGCCGTCGGCGGTGGCGGCCGGCCACTGGACGGGGGCGGCGCGCAGCCGGTCGTAGGTCACGCCCCGCAGGTCGTAGCCGGTCCGCGGGTTGTGGAAGGCCTTGATCTCCTCGAAGATCTGCTCCGCGCTGTCGTAGCGGAAGCCGTCCTCGAAGCCCATCGCGCGGGCGACCGCGGCGATCAGCCGCCAGTCGGCGGTGGCCTCGCCGGGCGGCTCGGCGGCGGGGCGGGCGAGGGTGAGGGTGCGCTCGCTGTTGACGAGGACGCCCTCGGTCTCGGTCCACAGGGCGGCGGGCAGCACGACGTCGGCGTAGGCGTTGGTCTCGGTGTCGGTGAAGACGTCCTGGGTGACGACGAACTCGGCGGCTTCCAGGCCCTCGATGACGGTCCGGCGGTTGGCGACGGAGGCGACCGGGTTGGTGCAGATGATCCAGCAGGCCTTGATCTCGCCGTCGGCCATCCGCTGGAACATCTCCACGGTGCCCTTGCCGACGCCGTCGGCGCGGATCGTGCCGGGCGCCAGCCTCCACCGCTCCTCCACGAACGCGCGGTCGGCGGCGACGAGCACCGACCGCTGGCCGGGCAGGCCCGGCCCCATGTACCCCATCTCGCGGCCGCCCATGGCGTTGGGCTGGCCGGTGAGGGAGAGCGGGCCGCTGCCGGGGCGGCAGATCTTCCCCGTGGCGAGGTGCAGGTTGACCAGTGCGTTGGTGTTCCAGGTGCCGTGCGTGGACTGGTTCAGGCCCATGGTCCAGCAGCTGGTCCACTCCCCCGCCTCGCCGATCAGCCGGGCCGCCGCCCGCAGGTCCGCCTCGGGGATCCCGGTGAGGCCGGCCACGACCGCGGGCGGGTAGTCGGCGAGGAACTCCGGCATCGCCTCCCAGCCCTCGGTGTGCGCGGCGATGAACTCGGGATCGGTGTGCCCGTTCTCGTACAGCAGGTGGAGCAGGCCGTTCAGCAGCGCGAGGTCGGTGCCGGGCCTGATCTGGAGGAAGAGGTCCGCCTTGGCGGCCGTGGCGGTCCGGCGCGGGTCGACGACGATCAGCTTCGCGCCCGCCTTGACCCGGTCCAGCAGGCGCAGGAAGAGAACGGGGTGGCAGTCGGCCATGTTGGAGCCGATGACGAGGAAGACGTCCGCCGTGTCGAGGTCCTGATACGAGCCGGGCGGCCCGTCGGCGCCGAGGGAGAGCTTGTAGCCGGTGGCGGCCCCGGCCATGCAGAGCCGGGAGTTGGACTCGATGTTGTTCGTGCGCAGGTAGCCCTTGGTGAGTTTGTTGGCGAGGTACTGGGCCTCCAGGCTCATCTGGCCGGAGACGTAGAGGGCGACCGCGTCGGGACCGTGCTCGTCGACGATCGCGCGCAGCCGCCGCGCGGTCTCGGCGACCGCCGCGTCCACGGCGGACGGCACCGCCTCCTCGCCCCGCTCGGGCCGCAGCAGCGCGGTGGTCAGGCGGCCCGGCGCGGCGAGCATGTCGGCGGTGGTCGCGCCCTTGGTGCAGAGCCTGCCGAGGTTCGCGGGGTGCTCCTTGTCCCCGGAGGCCTTCAGGACGGTACGGCGGCCGTCCGGGCCCCTGCCGATGTCCAGGACCATGCCGCAGCCCACCCCGCAGTACGAACAGACGGTCCGCACCCTTGTGGTGTCGGTGCTGCGCGAGTCCGGCGCGGCCACGGGCGCCCCCTGTTCCTGCTGGTCCAGCCTCTTCGGTCCGACCCCGACCGTAGGCACGGCTGATTACACCGGCGTCACCGCTCCCGCGCGACAGGGGTTAAGGCCGCCGCACAGACCCGCTCCGGCCGGTGTGAGCGGACCGGCCCGGACCGCTCCCCGCATGCCCCCGCACGACGGTTCGGGGCCGTCCCGGGATGCGCCGGGCCCGGAGCTGTTGCACGATGAGGGCGGCCGAGGGAGGGGCAGGCGAGGAGGACCGGGTGGACAGGGACACCTCCCCCGGACGACCGGCCGGTACGGCGCCCCCGGCCGCACCGCCGGCTCCGGTCGCGCGGGGCTCACCGACGGCGCCGGGCACCTCTCCCGCCGGCATCGGCTACCCCGACCTGCTGCGCGGCATCGTCGAGGACGCGGCCGTCGGCTTCGCGGTTATGGACACCGAGCTGCGCTACCTCTACGTCAATCCGCACATGGCCCGCGCGACCGGCCTGCCCGCCTCCGCGTACCTCGGCCGCACCCAGAAGGAGGTGCTGCCCCACCTCCGGCGGCCCGACCAGGTGCTGCGGGACGTCATCCGCGACGGCCGGCCGCGCGAGGCCGTCGTCACCGGGCGCACCTGGACGGACTCGCCGTACCAGGTCCGGGAGTGGCGGTGCGTGTACCACCGGCTCGTGGACGGCACCGGCAAGGTGGTGGGCGTGGCCGCGGTCGCCCTGGAGATCAGTGAGCCGCAGCAGTACGTGTACGAGCTGGAGCGCGCCCATCGGCGGCTGGCGCTGCTGGACTCGGCCGCGTCCCGGATCGGCACCGGCACCGACGTCGCCGGGACCTGCCGGGAGCTGGCGGACTTCGTCGTGCCGGAACTGGCGGACGCGGCCGGGGTGGAGCTGAGTCCGCCGGACACGGCGTCGGCGCGGCGGACGCCGACCCGGCTCGCGGCGTACGCCACGCGCCCCGGGCTGGTCACCGGCCTGGCGGCCCTGGACGCGCGCGGGGAGCTGGTCGGCTGGCCGCGCGGCACCGGGACCCGGCGGAACCTGGCGGCGGGCCGGGTCTGGCGGCGTGACGCGATCACCGCGGCGCAGTGGCGGTCGCTGATTCCGCGCTGGGCGCCGGCCCGCGCGTGCCTGACCGCCCGGGTCCACTCGGTGCTGCTCGCTCCCCTGGTCGCGGACGGAAGGGTGCTCGGCATTCTGCTGCTGGCCCGAGCCGGTGACTCCGGGCCCTTCTCGAACGAGGACGCCACGGTGGCCCGCGAGCTGGCCGCCCGCGCCGCCCGCGCCCTGGACCGCGCGGTCCGCTTCGAACGCGAGCACACCATGGCCCTGGAGCTGCAGCGGGCGCTGCTTGCCGAGCCGGGCCAGCTCCAGCAGCACACCTGCGTGGAGACCACCGCCCGCTACCGTCCCGCCGACGACGGCTCGGTGATCGGCGGCGACTGGTACGACGTCCTGGCGCTGCCCGACGGTCGCACCATGCTGGTCATCGGGGACGTGATGGGCCACGGCGTGGACGCGGCGGTGGCGATGAGCCACTACCGTTCGACCCTGCGGGCGCTGGCCCTGGCGGGGCTCTCGCCGCGGCGCATCCTGCAGCACGCGGACCGCATGGTCGCCGACTCCGGCTTCGAGCGGGTGGCCACCTGCTTCCTCGCGCTCGCCGACTCGGACGCCACCACGCTCACCTACGCCAGCGCCGGGCACCTGCCGCCGGTGTGGCTCGGCCCGTCCGGCGGGATCCAGCTGGTCCCGGTGCCGGTCGGCCCGCCGCTGGGCAGTGGGCTGGGCCGGTACGAGCAGCGGGTCGCCCCGGAGCGCGGCGGCGTGCTGCTCCTGTACACGGACGGTCTGGTGGAGCGGCGCGGAGAGGACATCGACCGCGGCCTGGCCCGGCTGACGGGCCTGGCGCTGTGTCCCGCCGACCCGCTGGACAAGATCCTCGACACGGTCCTCGCCCGTCTGGCCCCCGGCTCCGAGGACGACATCGCGCTGCTCGCGGCTCGTGCGGTACGGGCTGAGCGGCCCGCAGGCACGCCGGGGCGCACGCCGTACGGGGAGGGCGGCGCGGCCGCGTGAGGCTCAGTCGCGCGTGACGCTCGGTCGTAGGTGACGCTCAGTCGTAGGTGACGCTCAGTCGTAGGTGACGCTCAGTCGTAGGTGACGCTCAGTCGTAGGTGACCCTCAGTCGTAGGTGACCCTCAGTCGTAGGCGAGCACCATCCGGAAGCGCGCGGCCCCGGTGAGCATCTTCTGGTACGCCTCGCCCGCCTGCTCCAGCGGTACGGTCTCGATCGTCGGGCGGATCCCGTGCAGGGCGCTGAACTCCATGGTGTCCTGCACGTCCCGCGCGGTGCCGGACGGGTGGCCGCGGATCACCCGGCCGCTCAGCAGCAGCTGGAGCGGGCTGATCCCGAGGGGCTCGGGGTCGGCCCCGATCACCACGAGTTCGCCTCGGGGCGCCAGCCCGTCCACGGCCGCCGAGATCGCCTGGGAGTTGCCCGCCGTGGCGAGCACGGCGCGGGCACCGCCGAGCGACCGGAGTGCCTCCCCCACCGGGGTCTCGGCCGTGGAGTCGACGTAGTGGTGGGCGCCGAGCTGCTTGGCGAAGTCGGCCTTCTCCGCGCCGCGGGCGACGGCCACCGTCTCGAACCCCATGGCCACCGCGTACTTCACCCCGAGGTGGCCGAGTCCGCCGAGCCCGACGACGGCGACCAGGTCCCCGGGCTCGGCCGGGCTGCGCCGCAGGCCGTTGAAGGTGGTCACGCCCGCGCAGCCCATGGGGGCCGCGTCGGCCGCGGTCAGGCCGTCGGGGATGCGGGCCAGCGCGTCGACCGGCGCGACGACCCGCTCGCCGAAACCGCCGTCGTAGCGCCAGCCGGGCACTTTGAGGTTCTCGCAGACGACGAAGTCGCCCCGGCGGCACGGCTCGCAGTGGAAGCAGCTGCCGCCGAACCAGCCGACCGCCACCCGGTCGCCGAGCTGCCAGCCCCAGTCCTCGACGCCCTCGCCCAGCTCCTCGATCCGTCCGGCGATCTCATGGCCGGGGACCACCGGGAAGGTGACGCCGGGCAGTGCGGCGGTGACGAAGAAGGTGTCGCTGTGGCAGATGCCGCAGGCCTCCACGGCGATCCGCACCTGGCCGCGCCCCGGCCGCGGCACCTCCCGCTCGACGATCTCGAAGCTCCCACCCGGAGCGGTCACCTGCGCGACTCGGTACATACTCATGGGTCACTCCCGGAACGGGTACGACGGGCACGGTCCGCTGCCCCCTCCCCCAGCACACCAGTTCCGGGCCGATCCCGCGCGTCGGACGCCGGGCACCGGGGCGACGCCCCGTCGTGCGGTGCTGGTGCCCCGGCAGGCGACGTCTGCCCGTCGAGGAGCGGCGTCCGGTGCGCGCCCTCGGCATGGCTGCCGGGGCACTAGGTCCTCTTCGGCGGCGTCGGCACGCACCGCAGGGCGAGGCCCGCGGCGGCCAGGTAGGCGAGTGCGCCGGCGGCCATGCCGGTGCGCAGACCGGTCGTGTAGTCGGTGGCCGTGGCGAGCAGGCTGCCGCCGAGCGCGACGCCGGTGGCGCTGCCGATCTGCCGGGTGGTGTTGAACAGGGCGGAGGCGGCGCCCGAGTACGCCGCGGGCGCGGCACCCATGACGGTGGCGGTGGCCCCGGTGAGGGCGAAGGAGGTGCCGAAGCCCGCGGCCATCATGGGGGCCACCAGCAGCGGGTAGCGGGGGTCGGCTCCCGCCGCGGCCCAGCCTGCCAGGCCGAGGGCGGCCAGCAGCATCCCGGAGACCACCAGCGGACGATCCCCGGTGCGGCGGGCCAGCCGACCGGACAGGACCGAGGCGAACATGGTCATGGCCACCGCCGGAAACAGCGCGAGCCCGGTGCCGAGGGCGCTGAAGCCACGCTGGTGCTGGAATTCCAGGCTGGCGGTGAACACCATGCCGTAGAAGGCGAAGTTGAACAGCAGGCCGATGGCGGCACCCCCGCTCAGCGCACGGGAGCGCAGCAGGCTCGGCGGAAGGACGGGCGAGCGGGCCAGCCGCTCGCGCACCACGAACGCCACGGCGGCCGGCACGGCGAGGCCCAGCCCGGCGAGCACCGCCGGATCCGACCAGCCCCGTCGGCCGGCCTCGTTGAGCGCCGCGGTCAACAGGGCAGCCGTCAGCACCACCGCGCACTGCGCGGGCCAGTCCAGCGGCCGGTCGGCGCGCCGGGGCGAGCGGGCCACATGCCGCAGCGTCAGCAGCAGGCAGGCCGCGCCGACGGGCAGGTTGACGAGGAACACCCAGCGCCAGCCCAGGGTGGAGACGAGCAGGCCGCCCAGCAGCGGACCGGCGGCGGCCGCGATGCCCGCCATCGAACCCCACAGCCCGAAGGCCCGCGAGCGTGCGGCCGACGTCGGGTAGGCCTGCTGGAGCAGCGCCAGGGAGCCGGGCACGATCAGGGCGGCGCCGAGCCCCTCCACCAGTCGGGCCACGATCAGGAACGGGGTGCCCGGGGCGAGCGCGCAGCCGGCCGAGGCCAGGGTGAACACCGTCACGCCCGCGCAGAAGACCCGGCGGTTGCCCAGCCGGTCGCCCAGCGCGCCGCCGGTCAGCAGGAACCCCGCGAAGACCAGGGTGTAGCCGTCGGTGATCCACTGGATGCCGGTGAGCGAGGCCGACAGCTGACGGCCGATCACCGGCACGGCGACATTGATGGCCGTCACATCGAGGATGACCATGAAGTACCCGGCGCACACCGCCAGCAGCGGCGCCCAGGACCGCCGCCCGGCCGACTCCGCCCCTGCCACGGTCCCCACCCGCCGTCCCCTCCACCGAGGCCCGCCACCGAGGCCCGCCACCAGAAGCCACCATAGGCGGCATAGGCCGCATATCCGGGACATGGGGGGACGGTTCGCGATCCGGACACCCGTGAGACGGGACGGCCATCCGGTGTGCGGGGTGACGGGAGGTCTACGGCGCGGGGCTCGCCGCGCCGGGCACGTTCGTCGCCGGGGCGGTCAAGGGGGACACCGGCGGCGGGGAGGCCTCTCCCGAGTCGGCCTGGACGACGAGGACGACGGCGATGACCGCCGTGGTCAGGGCAGCCATCGTGGCCAGCCACCAGATCCCGAGCGCTTTCGCATGAGCGGCCATGGCACCCCCTTCCGACGCGGAGCGTACGCCGTCGCCTGAAGAAAGGGATCTCTTTTCACAGCACACGACAGTCGGCCGCCGCACGCCGCCGGCCTCACCGCCACATTGTGGCCGTCTTTCCCGCTCGTCGCACCGGATTGCCGAATCCGCACGGGAATTGACCCGATATCAGAGGGAACGGCAGCCCCTTCACCCCTCGTCCGCCGCCGATTCGGCCCCTTGACCACGCTCACGCGGTCGTCGCCCCTGCGGCCGGGCAACCGGTTCCGCGGGCGTCGGCGACCACACGCGGCGAAACGCCGTCACCGCCCTCACGGACGAGGCCCCGCGCGGCCCCGTGGGCCGCACAGGCGCACGCAGCGGGCGTCAGGTGCCGAAGCGGCGGCGGGCGGTCTCGATGTCGCCGAGGTACCGGTGGGTCCAGTCGCACATGCCGTCGACGGTGGCACGCAGGCCCTGGCCCGGGGCGGTGAGGGTGTACTCGACCCGGGGCGGCACCGTGGGGTGCACGGTGCGCTCCACCAGGCCGTTGCGCTCCAGCATGCGCAGGTTCTGGGTGAGCATCTTGTGGCTGATGCCCTCGATCTCGTCGCGCAGTTCGCTGAAGCGCAGGGTGCGCTCGCCGAGGGTCTCGATGATCAGGAACGCCCACTTGTTGGCCACGTCGGAGAAGATCTCCCGCGCCAGGGAATCCGCGCGCCTGAGGTCCGCGTCCTCGGGAGAGCCGCTGAACTGCTTGGTCACCATCGGGTTCCCCAGTCACTGAAAAGTGCGTTCTTCCATGTCAGAGGTCACTCTCCTACGGTTCCCCAGTAACCACAAGAGAGCGCCGGCGCCCGGAGGGCGGGGCCGCGAGCCCACGGGCGCTCATGGCAGCTCATGGCAGCTCATGGCAGAGGAGACGGACAGCATGGCTATCACCCTGGTCGACCCCAGCGGACTGCCCAGGATCGACGTCTACCGGCAGGTGTCGATCGCAACCGGGTCGAAGCTGGTCTTCGTCGCCGGACAGGTCGCCTGGGACGCCGACGGGGTCACGGTCGGCGAAGGCGACCTCGCCGCTCAGGTCGAGCAGTGCTACCTCAACATAGGCACCGCCCTGGCCGAGGCCGGCGGTTCGTTCGACGACGTCGCGAAACTGACCGTCCACGTCGTCGACTGGACCCCCGACAAGATGCCCGCGCTCCTTCAGGGCGTCTCCCGGGCAGCCGCCCGGCTGGGAGTCACACCGGTCCCGCCGACCACACTGCTCGGCGTCGCGGCACTGGACGTCCCCGACCACCTGGTCGAGATCGAGGCCACCGCGATCCTCGACTGAGCGCACGTTCGGCCGGGCCGGGGCGACCGGATACAGTGCGCGAGGGGGCAGCCCGGTCAGAGAGGGGAAGCGTGACCGACACCAGCGACACCCGGCCCGCCGACAGCGAGGCGCGGGCTCCGCGGCGGAGCCGACTGCACCACCTGATGCGTTACCTCCCGCTGATCGCCCCGGTCCTGCTGTGGGCCGTGCCCTGCTGGGTGCTGCTGTACACCGGCCAGCACTGGCCGGTGCCCGTCACGTCGGCCGGCACCGCGCTGTTCGTCCTCGGCCTCGGCGGCATGCCGCTGGCGATGGTGCGCGGCCACGGCCGACGCCAGCAGGACCGGGCGGCGATCGTCGGTGACACCCTGCTGGGGATCAGCTGGGTCCTGTTCACCTGGTCCGTCCTGCTCGGCGTGGTGCTGCGGCTCGCCCTGACCGTGGCCGGCGCCGGCACGGGCCAGGACCGGGCCCGCATCGTCACCTGGGCCGTCCTCGGCACCACCGCCGCACTGCTCGCCTGGGGGCACACCGAGGCCCGCCGCGTGCCCCGGGTACGCCGCCTCGACGTGCGACTCCCGCGGCTGGGCGCCGGATTGGACGGCCTGCGCGTCGCCCTCATCACCGACACCCACTACGGCCCGCTCGACCGCACCCGGTGGTCGGCACGGGTCTGCGAGACGGTGAACGCCCTGGAGGCCGACCTGGTCTGCCACACCGGCGACATCGCGGACGGCACCGCCGAACGCCGCCGCGCCCAGGCCCTCCCGCTCGGCACGGTACGGGCCACCCGCGCCCGCGTGTACGTCACCGGCAACCACGAGTACTACAGCGAGGCCCAGGGCTGGGTCGACCTGATGGACGAACTGGGCTGGGAACCGCTGCGCAACCGCCACGTGCTGCTCGAACGCGGCGGCGACACCCTCGTGGTCGCCGGCGTGGACGACGTCACCGCCGAGTCCTCCGGCCTGGCAGGCCACCGCGCCCACCTCGCCGGAGCCCTGAACGGCGCCGACCCCGACCTGCCCGTCCTGCTCCTCGCCCACCAGCCCAAGTTCGTCGACCGGGCGGCGGCCGCCGGCGTCGACCTCCAGCTCTCCGGCCACACCCACGGCGGCCAGATCTGGCCCTTCCACCACCTGGTCCGCATCGACCAGCCCGTCCTCGCCGGCCTCAGCCGGCACGGCACCCGCACCCTCCTCTACACCAGCCGCGGCACCGGCTTCTGGGGCCCGCCGTTCCGCGTCCTCGCCCCCAGCGAGATCACCCTCCTCGTACTCCGCTCCACGCCACCGCCGGCCTCGGCGTAGGACAGGGCGGCCCGACGCATCCGCCGAGAGCGGTGTCCGAGCCGCGGGGAAGCAGGCAACGGGCGCCCCCGATTCGGACCGCTTCGCCACCCCGTTCTGCGAGACTCAGTACTCACGGCGCCGGGGTGGAGGGGGATCCGAGATGGCGAAACTGACGGGCGTTCACGGCATCGGAATGCACCAGCGCGGTCGGCACCAACTCCTGGCAACCTGGGGACCCGCGCTGGCCGACGGCCTGGAACGTGCCGCCGGGCACCGGGTGGAACAACCGTCGGTGGATCTCGCTTTCTACGGGGACCTCTACCTGCCGGTGCCACGAACCGCGGGCAAGGCGGCCGCGGGCCGGAAGGAACTGGACTGGGACGGTCTGACCGACCAGGAGATCACGCACCTGCGCGCCTGGCTGTCCGACGCGCTGACGCCCGAGCAGATCGCCTCCGTCCCTTCAGCGGCAGAGAAGGGCTACACCCGAGTTCCCCGCCCCCTGCAGGCGCTGCTGTACGCGTTCGACCGCTGTTTCGGCGCCGCCGCCGCGGTGCTCTACCTCGGTGTCCTCCGCCAGGTGCACAGATACCTCGCCGATCCGGGGCTCAAGGCCGCCGTCGACGCTCGCGTCAAGGAGGCCGTCACCCCGGACTGCCGGGTACTCGTCGGCCACTCCCTCGGTTCGGTCGTGGCCTACGAGTACCTGCGGCAGAATCCAGAGCACCGTGTGGAGGCGTTCATCACCGCGGGCTCGCCCCTGGGACTGCGGATGGTCCGCGAGCGCATAGTCGTGGAGGATCTCCCGGTCGGACTGTGGACGACGGTACGCGACCTTCGTGACCCCGTGGCGTGCGCGGGGCGGCTCGGCACGTGGTGGCCGCAGATCGCGGCACAGGAGGAAGTCGTCGTCGACAACGGAGGCGACGCGCACGCCGTCGAGCGTTACCTCAGCAGTCGTACCACCGGCGCTCTCGTGCTGCGTACCCTCCCCGAACTCGCCCGCGCCTGACCACCGGTGCCCGTCACGGCCCGTCGCCCTCGTCCAGCGCCGCCGATGTCGCATACGCGTTGAGGGCGCGCAGCCTGACCAGCGGCAGCCGTGGATCCGTCGCCATGTCCGCGTCCAGCCGCACCGAGCGCGTCGTGCCCGGGGCCATGTGGAACCATGCGTCGTCCGTGCGGTAACCCCTCGCCGACACGACCACCCACTGCGCGAGTTCGTCCGCGGTGACGTCCACCGTCCAGCCGCGGGCGTCCCGCCGCAGGACGCCCCGCAGCACCCCGGCACGCGGCGGCCGTGCCTCCTCCCCCAGCACTGCCACGTGGTCCGCGACCGTGTGCCCGTCGGCGGTGACGAACACCGCCTGCAGTACCTCACGGGAACGCGACCCGAAACGGTAGGCGTGGTTGAGGTCCGTGAACCTGCCGATCAGCACGTCGGCATCCACCTCGACGCTTTCTCCGGCGGGCACGCGCATCTCCATGTGGCCCTCGTCGAGAACTCCGCCCCGAGGCCCCCACGTCCGCACCCGCAAGCGGCCGCGCAGTTCGGCGGAGGTCTGGTTCACCACCGTCAGAAACGTCCCGTTCAACCCTTCGTCGTGCACCAGGATCGCCCTGCGGGCGAGCACACGACGCACCGCATACCAGGCGGCCTTCGGCCGGCCGTAAGCATCGACCAGGCCCCAGCCCGCCCCGGGCACGGTGTCGCGCAGCGCCAGGACCACGGCGCCTGCGCACGGGTCACGGGGACGGCGCCACTGGCTCAGGACGGCCGTCATGGCGGAGCAGACCGCGGCCCGTCCGAGGTCGAGATACCGCTCCGGATCGGTACGGCGCACGTCATCGGGATCGACGCCCAGCACCGTCCTGACGTAATGGTCACGGACGTCCTCGAAGTCCCACGACGCCGTGCGGTCGCGTGGCACGGCAGCTTTCCACCGCGGGTCATGGCCCGCCACGCGGGCGTCGCCGAACGCCGCCTCCACGCTCTCCTCCTCCGGCGGAACGCTGAAAGCAAGGCACTCGGCGGCGAAGCGCACCCCGGCGGTTCGCACGTCGGACACGGGACGCAGGTAGGCCCCCACACCGAAGTAGTGTGCGATGCCCTCCCCGGGACGGTGCGGCAGTGTCCCACCCGTTGGTGAGGAGGTGACGTAGGGCACCTCCGGAAGCCGGTGGCGCAGCAGCCGCGGGATCGTCGTCGTCACCGCGCGGATGTCCGGCTCGCCCGGTGGCAGGCCCAGCAGCAGGGGCTGCTGCTCGGTCCCGTCGCCGCCGCAGACAACGGTGGTACTCGGTCTGCCCGCAAGCCGGTCGGCCAGTTCCGCCACCTCGGCGGTGAGTTCCGCGGTGAAGGCACCGTCTTCGGGCGGGTCGAGAGCCGCGAGCATGCAGTCCTGCCAGACGAGGACCCCGAGGTCGTCGCAGGCGTCGTGGAAGTCGTCCGTCTCGTAGACGGTGCCGCCGACCACCCGGAGCAGATTGAACCCCCCGTCCCGTGCCTGCCGCACCGCCGCCGCGACCTCCGCGGGGTCGCTCCGCAGCGACACGGGGTCCAGCGGTGTCCAGCACGCGCCGGCCACGAAGACGGGAACACCGTTGACCCGCAGGCCGAATCCCCCGTCATCGGCAGCCTCGACGGTACGAAAGCCGACCCGGCCCAAAGTGATCCACACTCCGTCCAGCTCGATGTCGACCTGGTACAGCGGCTGTTCACCGTGTGTGTGGGGCCACCACCGACGCACCGCGGGCAGCCGCACACGCGTCACGTGCCGCGCGGGCGATCTCGTGTCGCACGCGACTACGTGGTCGCCCACGCGTATGCGGCTGCGCGACACCGCGCCCGCGCCCCTGAGGGACACGTCAGCTTCGACGATCCCGCAGTCGCCTTCCAGCCAGGTGCGCAGAGCCCGCCCCACCACGACGGGCCGGTCCACGGGAAGGAGAGCCACGTCGCGCCAGGGACCGACTACCGGCGAAGGGACGAGCCAGCCGGGTGCCCGGCCCAGGAGGGAGGTCCGCAGGTACCGCCACCCCTGGTCCTTGACCAGGGGTGCCTTCCAGCGAGGCCGCGGGCGACGGCCCACCACCAGCGGCGTGGCGGCGGCGCACCGCAGCACCACTTCCGTCTGACCGGCCAGACCGGCCAGTTCGACCCCATGGGAGCGGAACATGTTGCGGCTGTGCACGACGTGCCGCCCGTCGACCCAGACGTCCGCGATGGTGGCCACGCCCCCGAGACCGAGCCACCACCGAGCGGTTCCGGCCGGCACCTCGACGACGCATCGCCACCACCAGTCCTGGCCGTCGTAGTCCTCCACCTGTGCTCGCGCGGCGCCGTGGACCGTGCGCAGCGTGCCGGCAGCGGTCCCGGGAACCTCCGCCGGGATCCAACCGGACCGCTCCTTCAGCAGGTCCGGCCCAGGTACCTCGCCCGGCGCGGTGGCGAGCATCTCCCAGTGCGCCCCCGCGAGCAGGTCCGGCACCGTGCCCGGCCTACCCCATGTCACGGTCACACCAGCCCCCGCCGCCACCGGCCCAGGCAGCCGCACCGGCCATTCCCCTAGCCCATGCCGCGGCAACGGTCCGCAGCGCCCGCTCGAGGTCGCCGTGCCCGCGTCTCCCCAACCGTGCCAGGGTGAACTGCGCCGTCTTCGCGCCGACCGCCGCGGCAGTGAACGCCGCGGCCACCGAGGGCGGAGGTCCGCTTCCGCGCTCGGTCAGCCACGCCAGCACCGACGCCGACAACTCGGCACTCGCGCCACACTGCCGCAGGGTGCTGAAGGCGAACTGATGGAACGCGGTCATCCCCTGCGCGGACAGCCGGTCCAGCTCCTCCAGCACACGCAGACGCAGCCGGTCGACGGGGTTGTCGGCGGGCCGTCGGGCCACGTGCTCGACGACCAGCCGGCGGGCGAGGTCCACCTGCCGAGCGCTCTCGTGCCGCACCACCCGGTCGAGCACGATCACTTCGACATACGGAAGAAGCCCCGCATGGACGTCGTTCTCACCGGTCCGCAGGACGGCGTCGAAGTCGGCATCCGACAGCTCGTGATAGCCGGCGCCGTGAAAGTACGCGAGCCGCCTGGCCGAGGTGTCGATGGCGTTGGGGACGACTGTCGACTTCGAGTGGGTGCTCCTGTAGGTGGTGCCCACCGTGTCGGGAAGGTGAAAGGCGTCGGCCTCGACCGTCAGCAGCCGACCCCCGGCAAGGTGTTCCTCGACGTGCTGGACCAGCGGCCGCCACAGGGTGATCTCCTCCACGTGCAGGCCGTAGAGCTCCCTCAGATCCTCGAACGGGAACTTGAGGAAGCGCCACTGGTCACCGACGAAGTCGGCGGACAGCGCGCAGGCTGCCGCCGGCGTCGGGTCGAGGCCGAGGGAGTGAATGATCTCGATCCACACGTCGGCGCTGCAGTTGGTCTCCGGCCACTCACGGTCCGGACCGTGCAGCGCGTGTCGCAGATAGGTGTCCGCGTCGACGGGAACCACCGCCTTCACAGCCCCAGCACCTGCCGGACGCCGCCGGGCCAACGCGCCGGCTCCAAGCCGTGGAAGTACAACAGGGCGAGCGCGAGGCGCTCCAGACCAAAGCCCACGCACGAGGTGTGCACAGGCCCGTCGGGCCCCTTGATGCCGAAGGCGGCGCCGAAGTGGTCCCCGTGATAATTGCAGGAAGCCAAGGCCACTGTCGCGTGCTCGTCTGTGGTATCCGGGAGCCGCAGGGCGACCACCGCTTCCGTCTTCGCCCCGGCAGCGAGCTGGTTGGCGGCCAGGAGTCGGCCGCCTCGGCCGAAGAACGGGTCAGCGGCCGCGGCAGGTGCCGCCGCCAGTCCCAGACGGTCCAGGAACTCCAGGCTGCGGGCGACCCACCGGTCGCGGTGGGCGCGGGCGCCGTCCGCGTCGCCGAGATAGACGTATTCGCGCTGCCGGAACGCCTGCATACGGAAGGGGTCCTGGGACGGTTCCCGGCGGAAACACTGTCCGCGGATGTCCAGCACCCGCCCGTCACCGATCTCGGCGTCCCTGTGCATGGCGTACGCCGGATGGCAGGCAGCAGGCACCAGCGCCAGAGCGGGGGACCGCGGCGTCACCCGTCGGCTGTCTTCCGGGACGGCTGCGGCACGGTCCGACGGGGGACGGACGTCCGCGTCCCGGCCGAATGAGGACACGACCCCGCCGAGGTGGGGAAACGCCTCCGGGTATCCGGTGGTGTGGCAGTCAGCGGCCGGGTAGACGGGCGGAAGTCGTAAGGCTGTGGCCCGCTGGTCGGAGCCGGTCCTGGTGAGGGCGTTCTGAACCGCGTCGACGACGGCCTCGAAAGCGGCGCCGTGGCCGTAGACGCCCTCGGCACCCAGAGGTATCAGGAGCCCGCGGCGCACGAGTGCGGTGCGGAAGGTGCCGGACATGGGCTCGTCGGCCATCACACGTCTCCGGTGGCGAGCAGGAGACGGGCCGCGTTGGCCGCTATGCGTTCGTTGCCCACCATGACCAGGCCTCCGTACACGTCGCGCAGGAGACGCCCCAGGGCATGTCTGCCGTCGTTTCGGTAGCCGGCCAGTCCGGTGACCGCCAGCGCCCCCGCGACGACGTCGACAGCGAGCCGGGACGCCGAGATCTTCAGGTTGTTCATGGCAACGACCGTCCCAGGCCTGGCCAGTTCGTCGCCGGATGCCTCGTCGCAACGGGACGCGGCGTCATGGACCAGGACCGTGAGACGCTGGTGCGCGCCCGCCACCTCGACCAAAGCACGGCTCTCGGCGGGGAGGACACCTGGCGACCGGCGCGCCGACTCACGCAGGAAGCGCTTCGCCGTGTTCAGCGCCCGGGTCGCCAGGCCCAGCCACACCGACCCCCACAACACGTGGGAGACGGGCAGCATGGTGTGGGACAGGATGTCCGCGAACGGGTCTTGGAGGACGTGGGTGAGTGGCCCGCCGGCCCGTAGTCTGCGGGGCGGCCCACAGGTGCCACGGAAGCCAAGGGTGTCCCAGGTGCCGGTCTGCTCCAGCTCCAGCTCCGGCCTGCGGCACAGCACCAGCACTTGGTCGTGCGGCGAGCTGTCGGCAGATCGCGCGGCGCTGACGAGCGCGGCGTCGGCGTGGGCGCCGTACGACATCGTCGGCACCTGCTTGTCCACGCGGAACCTGCCGTCCGCCGACTCCAGGAAGCATCTGCTGGTGCGCGCGTCCCCGCCGGCACCGGTCTCGGACGTCGCGGATGCGATGAGCAGCTGGCCTTCGGCGGCCTCCGCGAGGAAGGCGCGCAGGGCGGTGCTGTCGCGCGCGTGCCGCAAGAGGCAGGCGACCTGGACCTGGTGCGTGGCGAAGATCAACGCCGTCGAACCGCAGGACGTCGCGAGGGCTTCCACCGCGCGTCCGACCTCGGCCAGTCCGGCGCTCTCGCCGCCCAGTTCCGACGGAACCATGGCGAACAGCGGGCGAGCCTCCCGTAGCGCGGTCAGGGCCTCCACGGGCAGGCGAGCGTCGCGGTCCACCTGTTCGGCGGCGGGCCCTGCCGCGGTCCTGGCCACGCGGGCCGCCCGCTCGACCGTGGGCTCCGCGGCGGGGCCGTTCGGCGGGATCGTCATGGGGCCACCGCTCTCATCTCGTCCACCGCCGCCTGAATTGCGCGGATGCTGGAGAAAGTCGATTTCCGCAGGAGGCGGTCGGCGAACTCGATGTCGAAGGCGTCCTCCAGGGCCAGCATGACCGTCACGCTCGCCAACGAGGTCATGCCCCGTTGGTAGAGGTCGTCGCTGTCGGCCACAGTGCTCACGGGTACGGCCAAGCGTGCGTGCTCTCGCAGGACCCGCCGTATGGTCTCCGTGTCCGGGTGGTCGTTCCTGTACGTGGGGCTGGTCATCCCGCGTCTCCCCCCGTTCCCGCCGCTTCCGTTGCCGCACTTCGGTTCCAGGGTGTGAAGGACAGGCCGCGCTGCCGCGGTGCGCGAGTCCGGGGTGGTGGGGACCCGGGGCGGCGGACCATCACGTTGTCGAGGACGAGCACGTCGAGCCCGCTACGGAGGAACGTTTCGACAGCGTCGCCCCGCGCCAGAACCATCGGCTCACCCGCCAGGTTGAAAGAGGTGTTGATGACGGTCGGCACCCCCGACAGCTCGTGGAAGTCGAGAAGCATGCGGTGAAACGCCGTCTGCGCCGGTCGGACCACCTGGGGCCGTGTCGTCCCGTCGACATGGACCCCTGCCGGGACCGTTCTCGTGGCCGCCTCGCGCAGCGGACGAGTGGTGAGCATGAACTCGGCGGCCGGGGGCGGCTCTCCCTCGAAGAACCGTCCCCAGTGTTCCTCGGGCACCGCCAGCGCGAGCGGCCGCCATCCTTCCCGCCCCTTGATCCGGTTCACCCGCGCCAGCAGGTCCCGGCGGCGTGGGTCGCACAGGATGCTGCGCGCCCCCAGGGCCCGTTGGCCTATTTCGGCGCGTCCCTGCCACCAGCCGACAACCAGTCCGTCCGCCAGGCACTCCGCCGTCCGGCGAGCCACCGTCCCGTCTGGGCACTCTTCCACGTCGAACTGTGCCAGGGCACCGATGGCCGCCGGTCCGGACCGCGGCGTCCGCGGCCCCCAGAACGCACCACGCATCCTGCTGTACGTCCGCCGGGGGGTGCCGCGCAGTTCCCGGTCCGCGAGGAGAGCGGCACCCAGGCTGACGCCCGCATCATGCGGGACCGGCGGTATCCACATCTCGCGGAAGAGCCCGGACTCGGCAAGACGGCCGTTGGCCGCGCAGTTCAGGGCCACTCCGCCGGCCAGGACCACGGTGTCGCACCCGGTCATCCGCCGGGCCGCCCGAGCCAGGGCGAGGAGTGCCTCCTCCAGGGCGTGCTGCACCGAGGCCGCGAAGTCGGCGTAGGCCATGACGTCCGAGGACAGGGCGGGCGCGAAGGGGAAGTTGGCCGTCCGGAAGCGCTCGCGCAAGCGGCTTCTCATGACCGCGTACTGCAGGCGCACGGGTGTGCCAGGGGGAGGAGCGGTGCTCACGGCGTAGTCCTCGAGCCCGGCCACCAGTGGGACCTGCTGCCTGGGCTGTCCGTAGGAGGCGAGCCCCATCAGTTTGCCGGCCCCCCAGGAGGTGAGACCGGCCCATTCCGCGGCCCAGCCGTAGAAGTGGCCCAGAGAGTGCTCCAGCCCCCAGGACTTCAGAACCTCGATGCCGTCGGGTGTACCTACGGCCAGGGTGGTGGCGACCGATTCGCCACGTCCGTCCGCCACGATGATCGCCGCCCGTGGCAGGCCGCTGGTGTGGAAGGCGCTGGCGGCGTGTGCCAGGTGGTGGTCGACGAAGTGCACCGGGACGTGCCGGGCCCGCTCGGCGGCCGAGGGTCCCAGCAGCCACCTCACGAACCGCGTTTCGTCGAACTCCTCTCCTTCCACGGCGGCGAGTTCAGGGGCGTTCCATCCGACGGCTATCAGGTCGAGGTCGGCCACCCCGATCCCCTCGTCGTCGAGGCACGCGTGGACCGCGGCGCTGGGCGACTCACCCATTGCGTAGCGTCTGCGGCTGAGCCGTTCCTGCTCCACCATCACGACGAGTTCGCCGTCGCGCAACAGCGCGGCGGACCCGTCGTGGGGGCCCGTTCCGACTCCGAGCACGTACGCGGGTGCCTGCGGACCGGCCATTCACCGCCTCCCGGAGCAGTGCGTTGCCGCCTCTCCCTGGAGACGCTCGGCAGCGGAGAACAGAAACGTGAGCAGGCCGGGATCTGCACAGCGTCCCTCCGGAGGGACGCGCAGAGCGGTCACGAATCTGTTCCAGAAGCACTTCATGGCGACGATCGCGGTGATCTCCAGGATCTCCTCCGTATCGACGTACCCGGCCAGGTGCGCCGCGGTGCCTTCGGGGACCTGTGCCGCACCGAGCGCGACCGACCTCGCGTAGGCCAGCAGCGCGGCGGTCCGGTCGTCCAGGGCCGGCGCCGGTTCCGCGAGTGACCGGATGACATCTGCCGGCACGCCCTCCTCCAGGGCCGCGCCTGCGGCGTCGTCGATGCAGTACCGGCAGCCGTTGAGCAGGGAGGTGTACAGGCACAGCAGGGCACAGGTGGCCGCGTCCACGCGGTTCATGGTCACGAACATCTGCTCGGCGCGGACCGTGGCCTGCCAGGCGGCCCGCGACGTGGCGACGGCCCGGGTGATGTTGCGGACCCGCCCGAAGACCTTCCGGTCATGGTCGACCAGGGGCCTCATCCTGTCAGGGAAGTCGTCTGTCGGCCGCAGTGGCACCCCCGGCGCCCCTCCTTCAGCTCCGCGGTACTCCGCAGCGTCGCTGTACTCCGCGCTCATGCGAGGACCGCCTCGGCGGCCGCCGACTCCTTGTCGGCGAGCTGTTCCAGGAGGCGGACCAGGCGGCGGCGCTGGCGCGGCAGTGCAGCGCGTTCGTGCATGGCGAGTACGTGGAGCGTGTACCAGGCTTCCGTCAGCTCCGTGAAGAGCGAGGCCGGCAACCGGGCCGCGGAGATACCCTCGTCGGCCAGGTACTCGAAGAGGCGCGCCGCCTGGTAGCGCTCGCCGGCGACGCGGCACACGTCGATCCGCCCCTCCGTTTCCCGAGCTCTTCGGATGTACGCGGTGAGTGCCCGCTGCGACGCCGGATGGCTGTCCCCCAGATGCTGCCGAACCAGATCCAGGAGTCGCTCCGGCGACACGTCTGCGCGGGGGCCTCGCATGAGGGCGTAGAGCTTGAACGGCTCGGCACGTCCCTGGCACGGTGCGGACCGTGCCTGCTCGTATTCCCCGAGGGTGAGGTCGACAGCCTGCCCCTCGTCGAAGACGCGGACGGTCCCACCCCCGCGCCGCGCCACCAGGACCGCCTTGACCACATGGTCCGTCGGTGACTCCGAGGCGGGGTAGAGCCCGGTGGAGCAACCGCCGCCGGCCGCGGTACCCGGCAGGTGAAAGCCGTCCACCTCCACAATGACCGGTACGTCGCGGGCAGCCAGCGCACACTCGGCACTCCGCGCCTCCGATGCTGTGGAGAAGGTCCGGATGGCCACCACGATGCCGGTTGCCCGAGCAAGGACGTCTGGCCATGTCATCGACCCGAACAACACCTCGCCACCGGCCCACCGAGCACCCCAGGCCAGCCCGAGACGCTCCCAGTAGCCGGGGTGTCCCCGCATGGCGAGCACGTTGGCAACCCACCGCCAGTGGCACGTGGCGATCGGCGTCTGCTCGGGATAGGCCAGCTCAATGGCATCGCCGCCCCAGGCCGACGGGTCGGGCCGCAGGCAAACCCGGCCCGTCACGGCTCACCACGAACAAGCAGATCCCAGACCGCCTTCCGCAGATCCCCGACGGACGTGAGGTTCGTCAGTGTCACCATCTTCTCCACGGGCCACAAGGAACCGAACTCGCCCTCGAGGTCCATCAGCAGACTCAGCATCTGGTACGAGTCCAGGCCGGCGTCGGCCAGCGTCATGCCTTCGTCAGGAAGACAGGCGGCCGGCAGAGCGGCTTCCACGACACTCCGGAACGCCTGCTCGAAGCGCCCGGCGGAGACGGAGGGCTCGTTCGCCATGCGCGGCTCAGCCGCTCATCTCGTCGAGCAGGAGATCTTGGAGACTCACCGCCACCACGTGACGACCAGTGCCCACGGCCATCTGCCCCTCTCTCAGGTCGACGGCGTATCCCGGAGACGTCTGCGGGATCGCCAGACTGCGTTGTGTCACTACATCCCAGAGCCGCACGGAAAGGTCGTCGCCGGCGGACGCGATGATCAGGCGCTCCTGGAAGACGTCCGCCGCCACACCCCACACCCCGTCGGTGTGCGCCGCCAAGGTGGCCAGCGGGCCGCCGGTCAGGTAGTTCCACACCCGGACCTCCCCGCTCGCGCTCGACGCGGCCAGGACCGGCTGGCCCCTGAGCTGCCCGAACGCGACGTAGCGGACACCACGGGCGTGCCCGTACAGGCGGCGCAGGTGCTTGCCCGTGGCCGCGTCCCAGATCCAGACGCTTCGGTCGGTGCTGGCCGCAGCGATGACGGTGCGCCCCTGCCAGGAGTCGCAGGCGACGCCCCAGATGCGCTCCTTCGACCCTTGCAGAACCAGCAGGCGTTCACCGGTCGTGGCGTCGTGCACCAGCACCGTCCGATCACGACTGCCCGAGACGACAATGGGGCGGCCGTCGACCTCTCCGGCAGCGACACCCCAGACACTGCGGGTATGACCGTCGAGAGACAGGAGCTGCGCGGCACTGTGGACGTCCCACAGGCACACCAGGCCGTCGTGGCCGCCGGAGACCACCGTCTGACGCCCGTCCACACGGACTGCGGCGATGGACAACACCCCACCCTCGTTGGCCTGCCAGTGTCTGAGCAACTCCCCCGTCGTGGCGTCACGTACGTGAAGCGAGCCGTCGAGCGATCCGGAGATCAGGGCCCGCGTGTCGTCGACGTCGGCGAAGGCGACACCCCGCACGGGACCGCGGTGTGTGTGGTCCGTCGCGACGGCGGGCGTCCCGCTGCCCCACATCCACACGCTGCCGGCGACCTCCGTCCCGGGAGCGTCGGGAGCCAGGCTCTCGTGGGTTGCCGGGTCCCAGATCCGGATGGAACGGTCGGCACTCGCCGAGACGAGCACGTCCCTCCCGTTCAGGGATGCGAAGGCCAGTGCGCGGACGCCTCCGAGGTGTCCGGTCAGCACGGCGAGGCATTCGCCGGTGCGGCAGTTCCACAGCCGGATCGTCATGTCTGCGCTGCCCGAGGCGAGCACGGGATCGCTGCCGATGACGCCGAACGCCACGGAACTGGCGACCGCCTGATGCCCGGTCAGCCGGTGCAGGGCCGCTCCTGTCCGCCCGTCCCAGATCCAGACGGATTCGTCCGAGTTGGCCGTGGCGACGACTGATCCGCCGTCCACCTCGGCCACCGCCACACTGAGGACGCTGCCCGGAGGACCGGTCAGACTGAGCAGGTTCTCGTGGGTGATCCGCTGCCAGACATTGACGACGCGGTCCATGCCACCGGACACCAGGACCGGCACATCTCCGAACGCGGCCGCCGTCACGTCGGCGACCGCGTCTCGATGTGCCCTCAACTCCCCGAGCTGGGCCCCCGTGGACAGGTCCCACGTCCTCAGGAAGCCGTCCTCGCTGCCGCAGACCACCGCCGGAACGTCACCGTCCGGCACGAACGTGAGGCAGGTCAGCGGCGCCGGAGCCGCGATCCGGCGGACGAGGTTGCCCGAGTCCACGTCCCACGAACGGATCGTGGCGTCGGCGCCGCAGGACACCACGAGATCCACCCCGGCGCAGCGGACGATGCGCAGCCCGCGGATCGCTCCGTGGTGAGCCTTGTAGGCCAGTACCGGACCGCCGGTGGTGCCGTCCCAGATCTGGATGTGGTGGTCGACGGTGGCGGTGGCGATCAGCGGCCTGCCACGTACCGACGCCACATCGAGCGCCGAGAGATCCTGGGAGCCGATGCGCGGGCGGTCGGGGAGCGCCGCCGGGAGGCCTTCGGCGAAGTCCAGTCGCCACGGCTGCAGGGCGAGGCTCAGCGGATCGGTCCGCAGTTCGACGGCCGGCTCCTCGCAGGCGCATTCGAGCGTCAGGTTGGCGATTCGCTGGGCGAAGGTGCCGCCGACATGGGATGAGCCGAGCCTCATGTACGAACGGGCGATCCCCGCGCTCGTCGGATCACCGTGGGCGGCGACGGACAGAAGCTGAGGGATGAGGCGCTTGGGATCGGCGGCACCGAGAAAGCCGACATCCTGCAGGAGGTCGCCGATAAGGTCGCCGAACGAGGCGTGAGCAGGCAGGTGTTGGCGGATGTAGCTGTTGACGGTGAGCCAACCCAGGCTCTCCTGCCGGACGTACACCGCCAGTAACTCGGCGATGCGACGTTGGACGTCCCGCTCGGAGTCCACGCTCAAGGGCCCCCTCAACTGAGCCGCAGCCGTGTTCCGTATCCTACGATCTGTAGAGGTTTCGGTGCAAGGAGGCGGCACCAGAGCGTCAATGGATCGGAACCGGGTCCTGACCCGGCGGCTGAGGGTACGGTGCACGCATGACGGATGTGGGTCATGAAGTGTTACGGCGACACTTCGTCGCGATCACAACCGCTGCCTACCGGGACCCCGTATGGCCCGCACTACCGGGTGTGCGGGACGAAGTCGCCACGCTGAAGCAGTGGCTGGGCTCCAGCGACCTCGGTGAACGCCGGTTCGACGAGGTGTGGCCCGAACTGGCGGAGGACCCGCCCGAGGCTCTCGTGCGCGATCGTCTGAGGTCACTGGCCCGTGAACGCAAGTGGACAGAGGCGGACGCCGCGGTCGTCTTCGTCTCCGGTCACGGCGTGGAGGCGAACGACACCCACTACCTGGTCTTCACCGACAGCGACTACGACATGGTGTCGACGACCGCACTCCGCACCGCCGACCTCATCGCGTGGCTCAACGACACACCTGTCCAGCACCTGCTCCTGATCATCGACGCCTGCTTCGCTGGCGGCGTCGCCGAGGCGGCGCTCCGGCTGAGCAAGAGGCCGGGGCGGCAATGGCTGGTGCTGCCCAGCGCGACCCGCGAGGAGGAGGCAGTCGAGGGAGCCCTGACCGGGGCGATCTCCCGGTTCCTCGAAAACCTGTGCAAGCCCGAGGGGCGCCGTTACGGCGAGGGCCCCTACCTCGACGTCGCGGACTTCCTCCAGGACGTGCAGAAGATGCTGGGCGAGGGACAGACATTGCGCCCGCTCTACGGCAGTCGGCTCTTCGGGCCGCACGTGTGCCTGCCCAACCCCCATCACCAGCGTCGCTCGACGCTTGAGCTGGAGGCGGCCCGGCAGGAACTCGCCCTTCCGCGAGACGACCTGACCACTCACTGGGCGCCGCGGTCCCGTGGCGTGGCCCGGGTCGACGAACCGGGCTGGCTCTTCACCGGACGGCGTGCGCTGATGCGGCGGCTCATCGCCTCGGCGACCGGCGAGCCGTGCGCGGTGATCGTGTCCGGAGGCGCGGGCAGCGGCAAGTCCGCCGCGCTGGCGCGCCTGGTCACATTGAGCGATCAGCGCTTCCGGGAGCAGTACGCGCACGAGGTCGAGCAGGTGCCGGCGGATCTGCGGCCACCGCCAGGAGCGGTCGACGTCGCCGTGCTCGCGACCGGCAAACTGCACAGCCGGGTCATGTCCCAGATCTGCTCGGCGCTTCAGGTGCCCGTACCCGCAGGTACCGGAGAACCCACTGTCGACGACCAGCTCGCTGCCTGGCACGCCTGGCTCAAGGAGCACGACACACCGATCACGATCGTCGTGGACGCACTCGACGAGGCCGCCGACCCACAGGCTCTCGTCAGGGAGCTGCTCACGTACCTGGAACCAGATCCGGCCACCCCACGGCTGCGCCTGCTCATCGGCGTCCGTTCCCTGGCGGCCACCGACGACACGCGGGCCCGGGGCACGGTTCAACCCGAGGCGCTGATCCTGGCGGACCTGGCCGAACAGCTGCTGGGCGCCACTCGGATCTCCGTCGACGAGGCGCCATGGTGGGATCGGCGCGACGTCGTCGCCTACGTGCGCAGCATCCTGACCCTGACCCCCGGCTCGCCCTACGCGGACACCGACCCGGACGCCGCGGCAGCAGTCGCCCAGGCCGTGGGGGAACGGGCGGGGCGGTCCTTCCTCGTAGCGCGCATCGCCGCGAAGTCGCTCGCCGGCCGCGACGAGGTCGTGCGCGCGGAGGACAGCACGTGGCTCCGGGCTCTGGACGACGGTCTGCTCGGCGTCTTCCGCACCGATCTGCGCAACAGCGTGAAGGATCCCACGGAGCGACGACGGGCGGTCATCCTGATGAGAGCGGTCGCGTTCGCCTTCGGGTCGGGCATCCCATGGCGCGGGATATGGCCGTTGATGGCGCACGCGGTCGACGACGACGGCGACTACTACGGCGACAGCGACATCGCGTGGCTGCTCGGCACGCGGCTGAGCGCCTACCTGGTGACCGACCGCAGTGACGGCACCACGGTCTACAGGCTCTTCCACGACCTCCTGCGCAGCACCCTCAAAGAACGTTGGCAGGAACTGCTCACCGACCGACCGACGACCTGAGTGCGAAACGGCGTTCCCCCGCGGACCCGCGGCGACATACGCATCCAGGGAGACGCTGACCCCGAGCAGGAGCGCCGCCCGGCAAGCCCGCTTGGTGCGACGCCCGCTGTCACCCTCATGCTTCGGGAGACCGAGCGTTGCCAACAGCAGCAGACCGGAAGCCTCGGCGTCGAGTGCCCGGCGAGCGTTCCGCCGCTCACCGGGCCCTCTCGGTGCAGGTCAGCCCCAGGCCGACACCGGCACGAACGAACTGTCCTGGCGGAACAGGTCGGTGCCGTCCGAGAGGTTGACGCGGAGCTGGTAGTTGTAATGGCGCAGGTAGTAACCGGGGTAGTTGTACGACTCGAAGCGGACCGAGCCGGGGGTGGCGCCGGTGCGGGCGATGAACGTGGCGTCCTCGGCGAACGCCGTCGTGCCGTCGTCGGCGTCGAAGCGGCCCCGGAAGTCGTAGTGGCGCAGGTAGTTGCCGGCGGCGTCACGGAAGGAGCAGCCGCCCGAGTCGGCCAGTCCCGCGACGACGGTGAAGGTGGCCGCCTGCCTGTCGGCGGTGGCGCTGGAGCCGGTCACCACGGGGAGGTTGAGCAGGGAGGAGACCTCTTCCCAGTACCGCGTGGGGTAGTTGACCGACTGGAGTGAGCGGGTCGCGTTCCTCGTCAGCGACGCTCCGCCGGCCACCGTCTCCTTGATGACCGTGAAGTGGCGGGCCGTGCCGGAGAGGGTGGGCAGGGCCGTGGGGGCGGTCCAGGTGGCGAACGTGTCGTAGCTGTCGCTGTAGTAGTAGGTGCCGTCGCCGTAGCCGTCGAAGAAGATCCGCCAGCCGCCGTTGTCGAGCTGGATCACACTGGGGCCCTCGCGGTAGCTGCCCCAGCCCGCCCAGTCGCCGGTCCTGGATATGGTGTAGGGGCCCGTGAGGCTGGTGGCCGTGGCGTACTCGATGTACTTCGCCGTCTCGTTCTTCGTGAAAGCGTGGTAGGTCGAGCCCACCTTGACGAGGTACGTGTCGATGTGGTTCGGGCCGAGGCCGGCGAGGGCGGTCGGTGCGGTCCAGGCCGTCAGGGTGGAGTCGGTCGCCGTCAGGACGTACGGTGTGAAGATCCACTCGCCGTCCGTCGTCGAGCAGGACACGATGACGTTGACGCTGCCGTCGCTGTCCACGAACCACTCCGGCGCCCACGCGCGGGACAGGTTCGCGATCGGGACCGGGTAGTCGTACAGGAACGTCCAGGCGACCCGGTCGGCGCTGCGGGCGAAGCCGATCGTGGTGCTCTCGTCCTGCCAGGTGTGGGTGGTGTACGTGAGGTAGTAGAAGCCGTCCGTGTGCCTGAAGACACTCGCGTCCCGGATGCGGTTGCTGGGCGGGGTGTAGGCCGAGGACTGCAGGAGCCGGAAGTCGGTGGCGTCGTCGGACTGGTAGACGTTCACCGTGCCGTCGTCGCTGTTGAGGAACGGCACGATGGTGTAACGGGTGGCGTAGCCGCTCGCGGGGGCGGCGGCCTCGGCCGCGCCGCGCAGGCCGGGCAGTTCGCCCAGGGCCAGGGCGGTCGCGGGCAGGGCGGCCAGCGCGCGCAGCAGGGTGCGTCGGGAGGGGGTGGCGGGGGGACGTGTGGTCACGGCGGCTCTCCGGGGCTCGTGCAGACGGACACAGTGCGTCCGGTATGTCGAACTAGGTTCGAGAAGTCGCCAGAACGTAAGTTTCGCGACAGGTTCACGTCAATACTTTGGACAGGACTGGGGCCCGGCTGAACGTCGGCTGTGCGAAACCTGTCCTGCTCGGACGGGGTCGACGTCGCTCTCCGGTGAACCCGTGCCGGGGACGGACCGCCGGTGGGCGCGCAGTTGCTGGGCCCGGCGGACAGCGAGCCGCTGCTCGTCTCCCTCGCCGCTCAGCTGGAGGCCGAACTGAGCCGGCACGAACTCCGGCCGCCGCGGCCGGTGACCGCCGGCTCCCCGGCCGTGCCGGACGCGGGCGGCTTTCCTCTCGCCTGACCTGCCCGTACCCTCTGGCCATGGACGATGCGTCGATGGTCGGGCTCATGGGACGGGTCACCGGAACGGTCGGACCCGGGCTCGTCGGCGAGGTGATCGTCCGGGTTCGCGGGGGCGCCGAGCACTTCCTCGCGTACGCCGCCGACGGCACCGGCCGGTTCGAGCGGGGCACGGTCGTGATGGTGGTCGAGTACCTGCCGCCACGGACGGTCTACGTCACGCCCGCGTACGACAGTTGAGCGGGCGTAGCCCCAGGTGAGGGGGGTATGCGTCAAGATTGCAACAAGGAATCCCGAGCGTCTTCACCCGGCGCTCACGCGGGCGCACACTCCCTTCGTTCGGTGCCGAGAGGGCACCATCCAAAGGGGGCGTATGCCGATGGTTGTCGGCGTCGTTGCGGGCGCGGCGGTTCTCGCCGTTCTCGTGCTGATCGGTGTGTTCAAGATGATGTGGCGGGTGGCCGAGCCGAACGAGGCGCTCATCATCTCCGGTTCGAACCATCGGACCGAGGGCCTTGAGGAAGGCATGGGGTTCCGCATCGTCACGGGGCGCGGCACGCTGGTGCTGCCCGGCGTGCAGGCGGTGCGCAAGCTCTCCCTCGACCTGAACGAGACCGAGTTGTCGGTGGACTGCGTGACCCAGCAGGGCATTCCGCTGAAGGTGCGGGGTGTGGTCATCTTCAAGGTGGGCGACGACTTCGTGTCGATCGCCAACGCGGGTCGCCGTTTCCTGGACCAGCAGAAGATGATGTCCGAGCGGGTGCACAACGTGTTCGCGGGTCATCTGCGGTCCATCGTGGGCGGGTTGACGGTCGAGGACATGATCCGCGACCGGGACAAGCTCACCGGGCAGACCCGGGCCGCCTGCGGCACGGAGATGGAGAAGCTGGGGCTCATCGTGGACTCCCTGCAGATCCATGAGATCGAGGACCCGACCGGGTACATCCAGAACCTGGCGATGCCGCACGCGGCGGCCGTCCAGCGGGACGCGCGGATCGCGCAGGCGGAGGCGAACCGGCTCGCCACCGAGGCGGAGCAGCAGTCGTTCGCCCGGATGGCGGAGGCCACCCGGGACAGCGAGATCCTCCAGGCCGGTTACCAGGCCGAGCGGGACAAGGCGGCGGCCCAGGCCCGGCAGGCGGGTCCGCTCGCCGACGCCGCCGCCCGGCAGGAGGTCGTGGTCCAGGAGACGCGGGTGGCCGAGCTGGAGGCGCACCGGCGCGAGCAGCAGCTCCAGGCGGACGTCCGCAAGCCGGCCGACGCCAGGGCCTACGAGAAGCGGACGCTGGCCGAGGCCGAGCGTGACGCGCGCATCTCGGCGGCCCAGGCCAAGGCGAAGGAGACCGAGCTGGCGGCCGCGGCCGAGGCGACCCGGGTCAAGACGGCCGCGGGCGCCGAGGCCGAGGCGACCAAGTCCCGGGGTGCGGCGACCGCGGCCGCCACCCGGGCCACCGGTGAGGCCGAGGCGGCCGCCGCGCAGGCCAGGGGGCTCGCGGACGCCGAGGCGGTCCGGGCCAAGGGCCTCGCGGAGGCCGAGGCGATCAAGGCACGCGCCGCCGCCCTCGCGGAGAACCAGGAGGCGGTCGTCGCCCAGCAACTCGCCGAGAACTGGCCGGAGATCGTCAAGGCGGGTGCGTCCGCCTTCGGCAACGTCGACAACATGGTGCTGCTCAACGGCGCCGACGGCATGGCCGAGTTGTTCGCCAAGGCGCTCACGATGGGCGGTACGGGGCTCGGTCTCGCCCGTCAGCTCCTCGCCTCGATGAACCAGAACGGGCAGGCCCCGGCCGCGGCTTCGCCGGTTCTCAACGGGGCCGGCGGGCCGACGCCGCAGAAGGTTCCGGTGGAGCAGGACGGCGCGTAGCCGCCGGTGCGCGACCGCAGAACAGGGGTGCCCCAGGCCGCGGCCGGGGGCACCCCCGCGCTCACTCCCGCGCGTTGAGCCGCCGCAGCAGCGTCAGCAGCGTCGCGCGTTCCTCCGTCGACAGCCCGGCGAAGCAGTCGGCGAGCACCTCGCCGGCCACGCCGCGCCCGGCCGCCAGCGTCCGCTCCCCGTCGGGGGTGAGGTGGTGGCGGATCCGCCGCCCGGGGCCCGGCCGCCGCTCCACCAGGCCCTGCGCGGCCAGCCGGCCCACCAGGGTGCCGAAGGCCTGCTCGCTCTGGAAGGTGGCCGCGGCCAGCTCGCGCGCCGAGGCGCCCGGCGAGCGGTCGATGGCGCGCAGCGCGTCCCACTGCGCGAGCGTGGTGCCGACGGCCGCGAGCGCGCTGTCCAGCGCCCGGTGCTGCCGGTACTGGGCCTGTTTCACCGCTCTTCCGAGAAGCTGCAGGTCATCGTGCATGGCTCTACTGTAACCCAAGACTAAGCTTGTTTATATAAACATCCTTAGTTAGATTGAACGGCAGCCGTCCGGTGCTCGTCCTGCACGGAGGCGGCGGCCCCGCCACCGTCGCCGGACTCGCCGGCCGCCTCGCCGGGTCGGCCCGCACCATCACCCCCGTCCACCCCGGCTGGGACGGCACGCCCCGCCCCGACTGGCTGACGAGCGTCGACGACCTCGCCGTCGCCTACCTGCACCTGCTCCAGGACGACGGGCTGCGCGACGTCCTGGTCATCGGCTCCTCACTCGGCGGATACCTCGCCGCCGAGATGGCCGTACGCGACACGGCGGGGCAGATCACCGGCCTGGTCCTGATCAACGCGGTCGGCGCGGACATCGAAGGCGAGGAGGTCACCGACTTCTTCGCGCTCGATCCACGCGCCCAGGCCGAGCACTCCTGGCACGCCCCGGACCGCTTCTACGTCGACCCGGCCACCCTGTCCGGCAGCGAACTCGCCCGCCGCCAGGCCAACATGGCCACGATGCGGCTGCTCACCGACGGCGGCCGGATGACCGACCCGAAGCTGCTGCCCCGGCTGGGGCGGGTGCGGCAGCCCGCGCTGGTGATCTGGGGGGAGAGCGACCGTGTCGTCACGCCCGCGTACGGCGCGGCCTACGCGAAGGCCTTCCCGCAGGGCCGGTTCGCGCCGGTCCCCGAGGCCGGTCACCTTCCGCACATCGAATGCCCCGACGTCACGGCCGAGTTGATCGAGGCGGAGCTGCGCCGCACCGCCACCCCGCCGGTCCTCGCAGGCTGAGGCCCACTTAGGGTGCCCTCGTGACTGCGTTTATCGACGACGAGAACATCCCCGGCCGGTACGGCCCCACCGCGACCACCGAGGCCGACCCGCACGAGGTCGGCACGGTGCGCACCGAGTACTCCCCCGCCCACGACGGCGATCCCGACCCGGGTGAGATCGTGTGGACCTGGGTGCCCTTCGAGGAGAACGACGGGCGGGGCAAGGACCGGCCGGTGCTGGTCGTCGCCCGGGAGGCGGCCGGCACCCTGCTCGCCGTCCAGTTGTCCAGCAAGCGGCACGACGACGACCGCGAGTGGGTGGCCATCGGCAGCGGCCCCTGGGACCGCTCCGGCCGTGACTCCTGGGTGAACGCGGACCGCGTCCTGCGCCTGCACGAGGACGGCATGCGCCGGGAGGCCTGCGCGCTCGACCGGGGCCGGTTCAACCTCGTCCGCCACCGGCTGCACGAGCGCTACGGCTGGAGCTGAGCCCGGCGCCTCGCCGCGCACGGCCCCCGGCCCCGGCCGTCGGGCGCGCGGTGGCGCCCGGCCGCCCCGATCTCCTCGGTCTGCCGTGGGAGGCCGCGCAGGCGCGCGCTCATGGCGCCACCCCCGTGGACGCCATGAGCACGGCCCGCGCGGCCTCCCCCGTCGTGCTCATGCAGGCATCCTGAGTGATGCTGGTGGTGCCGTGCAACGGAGTTTCCTTGGCCGGAAACGGTCGGAAACACGCAAGGAAGCAGAGGTTACCGATCCAGAACATCCCTATTGGTGCCCTTGTGCGAACGGGCTCGACGGTCTTGGGTGGAACGGACGATGCCGTCCCGGACGCATCCACGGCCGGGGCGGTGGCATGGTGGAATCTCAGGAGGATCCCGACATGTCCGACTCAGTATCCGACGGTGGTCACTGTACCGACGGCTCCGTGAGAACCGACTTCTCGGACGACCGCACCGCTGTCACCGAGGCCGAGGTGGAGGCCCTGGTCAAGGGCATCTGCTTCAAGACCGGCCCGCCCCGGACCCTCGGGGTCGAGGTGGAATGGCTGGTCCACGAGCTGCGCGAGCCGCGGCTCCCGGTGACACCCGAACGACTCGAAACGGCCTACGCCGCACTGCGCACGGTGCCCCTGGGGTCGGCGCTCACCGTCGAACCCGGCGGCCAGCTGGAGCTCAGCTCGCCGCCCGCCGCCTCCCTCACGGAGTGCGTCGGCACCGTCTCCGCCGACCTGGACGCCGTCCGCAAGGTCCTCGCCGAACAGGGCCTCGGAATCCTGGGCGTCGGTCACGACCCCTGGCACGCACCCCGCCGCTTCCTGCGCGAGCCGCGCTACGACGCGATGGAGGCGTGCCTGGACCGCACCGGCACGGCGGGCCGCCACATGATGTGCGCCTCGGCGTCCGTCCAGGTCTGCCTGGACGCCGGCCACGAGGAGCCCGGCCCGCTCGGCTACACCCGGCGCTGGTGGCTGGCCCATCAGCTGGGCCCCGTACTGGTGGCCGCGTTCGCCAACTCCCCGCTGGTCGGGCAGCGGCCCACCGGCTGGGTCTCCACCCGGCAGCTGCTGTGGATGGAGATCGGCGCGGGCCGGGCGGGCGCGCCCCCGCTGGACGGCGACCCGCGCACCGCCTGGGCCCGGCACGTCCTGGACGCACCGGTGATGTGCGTCCGGCGGGACGGCGGGCCCTGGGACGTGCCCGAGGGCCTGACCTTCCGGGCCTGGACCCGGTCGGGAGCGCCGCCCACCGGCGCGGACCTGGCCTACCACCTCACGACGCTGTTCCCGCCGGTCCGGCCGCGCGGGCATCTGGAGCTGCGGATGATCGACGCGCAGCCCGGCGACGACGGGTGGATCGTGCCGCTGGCGGTGACGGCGGCGCTGTTCGACGACCCGGAGGCCGCCGAGACCGCGTACCGGACGGTGAAACCGCTGGCGGAGCGGGCGGGCCCGCACCCTGCCCCGAACAACCCGCTGTGGCTCGACGCGGCCCGCACCGGCCTCCGCGACCCGGAGCTGCACGAGGCCGCCGTCGCCTGTTTCAGGGCGGCGCTGGAGGCCCTGCCGAGGCTCGGCGCCGACCCCGAGGTCATGGACGCCGTGGCCGCGTACCGGGACCGGTACGTCCTGCGGGGCCGCTGCCCGGCCGACGACCTGCTGGACCGACTGCGCGGCGCGGCCGGTCGCGCCCACGGGAAGGACATCAGCGCATGACCGAGACCGACGTCGACATCGACATCGACATCGAGACCCTGCGGGAGAGGGCGCTGGCGTCCCTGACCACGGCCCGCGACCGCACCACGCTGCTGACCAGCTGCGTGGAGGGTCCCGACCTGACTGCCCAGCACTCCCCGCTGATGTCCCCGCTGGTCTGGGACCTCGCGCACATCGGCAACCAGGAGGAGCTCTGGTTGCTGCGCACCGTCGGCGGCCGGGAGGCGATGCGCCCCGAGATCGACCATCTCTACGACGCCTTCGAGCATCCGCGCTCCGAGCGGCCCTCGCTACCGCTGCTGCCGCCCGCCGAGGCCCGGCAGTACGCGGCGGAGGTGCGCGGCCGGGCCCTGGACCTGCTGGAGAGCGCGACGTTCACCGGCACCCGGCTGACCGAGGCGGGCTTCGCCTTCGGGATGATCGCGCAGCACGAACAGCAGCACGACGAGACGATGCTGATCACCCATCAGCTGCGCAAGGGGCCGCAGGCGCTGACCGCCCCGGACCCGGCTCCGGCGCCGCCGTTCACCGGTCCCGCCGAAGTCCTGGTCCCCGGCGGCCCGTTCACCATGGGCACCTCCACCGAGCCCTGGGCGCTGGACAACGAACGGCCTGCGCACCGGCGGGAGGTGGCGTCCTACTGGATCGACACCGTCCCGGTGACCAACGGCCGGTACCTGGAGTTCATGGCGGACGGCGGCTACCAGAACGAGCGCTGGTGGACGCCCGACGGCTGGGCGCACATCCGGCAGCACGCCATCTCGGCGCCGCTGTTCTGGCACCGGGAGGGCGGCCAGTGGCTGCGGCGCCGGTTCGGGGTCACCGAGGTGGTGCCGCCCGAGGAACCCGTCCTGCACGTCTGCTGGTACGAGGCGGACGCCTACGCCCGCTGGGCCGGGCGCCGGCTGCCCACCGAGGCCGAGTGGGAGAAGGCCGCCCGGCACCACCCGGGCGAGAACCGGTCCCGGCGCTACCCCTGGGGCGACGCCGACCCGGCGCCCCGCCACGCCAACCTGGGCCAGCGGCATCTGCGCCCGGCCCCGGCGGGCAGCTACCCCGAGGGCGAGTCCCCGCTGGGGGTACGGCAGTTGATCGGCGACGTGTGGGAGTGGACGTCCAGCGACTTCCTGCCCTACCCCGGCTTCGCCGCCTTCCCGTACAAGGAGTACTCGGAGGTGTTCTTCGGCCCCGAGTACAAGGTGCTGCGCGGTGGTTCGTTCGCCGTGGACCAGGTGGCCTGCCGGGGGACGTTCCGCAACTGGGACTACCCGATCCGGCGGCAGATCTTCTCCGGTTTCCGCACCGCCCGTTCGGCGGAGACCGCCTGATGTGCCGTCACCTGGCCTTTCTGGGGCCCGAGGAGCCGCTCGGCCGGCTCCTCGTGGAGCCCGAGCACTCCCTGTACCGGCAGTCGTGGGCCCCCCGGCGCCAACGGTACGGGACGGTCAACGCGGACGGATTCGGGGTGGGTTGGTATGCCCCGGCGGATCCGCAGCCGGCCCGGTACCGGCGGGCGGGGCCGATCTGGGCCGACCAGTCCTTCGCCGACCTGGCCCGGGTCGTGCGCACCGGCGCGCTGCTGGCCGCCGTACGGGACGCGACCCTTGCGGGCGCGGACGCGGAGGCCGCCGCGGCGCCGTTCGCGGCGGGCCGCTGGCTGTTCAGCCACAACGGGGCCGTCCCCGGCTGGCCGCGGTCACTGGCCCCGCTCGTCCCTCTGCTGCCCCCGGCCGACCTGCTGTCGCTGGAGGCCCGCACCGACTCGGCGTTCGTCTGGGCGCTGGTCCTGCACCGGCTGCGGTCCGGCACGGAGCCGGGCCCGGCCCTTGCCGAAACGGTTCAGCAGGTGGCCGAGGCCGCGCCCGCGGCCCGGCTCAACCTCCTCCTCACCGACGGCGAGACCATCACCGCCACCGCCTGGGGCGACAGCCTCCACTACCTCGCGGAACCCGGCCTGCGCACCGTCGTCGCCTCCGAGCCGTACGACGACGACCCGCGCTGGCAGGAGGTCCCCGACCGCACGCTGCTCACCGCGAGCCGCGCGGGCGTCGTGCTCGCCCCGGTCGAGGACCTGGCATCGGTACCACCAAAGGAGCCCTGTACGTGAGTCCCTTCCGTGTCACCCCCGTCCTTCCCGAGGGCGCGGCGGACGGCGCGCCGCAGGCCGGCGTACCGGCCGGCCGTCCCGCCACCCCCGAGTGGCCCGCGGCCGCGGCGCTCACCGCGTCCCGCACCTCCCGCACCTCCCGCACCTCCCGCACAGGTCGTGTCGCCGCAGCGGCGACCACTCGTCCTCGTCCTGCCACCGCTCGGCAGAGCTCGGGATCCGCCCCCGACCGCTGGATCGCGCAGTGACTCCAGGTACGCACCGGCAGGACGTCGACCGAAACGAGGCAACCATGACCAGCGTCCACCCCTACGGCTACACCGACACCCTCGACGCCGAGCACTACGCCACGGCACTGCGCGCCGACATCCACCGCGGGCTGACCAGCACCCCCAAGTCCACGGCGCCCACGTGGTTCTACGACGCCCGGGGCAGCGAACTCTTCGAGGAGATCACCCAGCTGCCGGAGTACCCCTTGTGGCGGGCGGAGCTCGGGCTGCTCCGGTCGCACGCCCAGGACGTGGCCGCGCGCACCGGCGCCCGCGCCATGGTGGAACTCGGGTCCGGCAGTTCGACGAAGTCGAAGCTGATCATCGAGGCGCTGGGACCGACCGGCCTGAACTACGTTCCGGTCGACGTCAGCGCGGACGCGCTCCACCAGGCCAGTGCCCAACTCGTGCGGGACTACCCGGGGATCCGGCTGCACGCCCTGCGCGCCGACTTCACCACTCCGCTCGTCCTGCCCTCGCTGCCCGAGGACGGCCCGCGGCTGATCGCCTTCCTCGGCAGCACACTGGGCAATTTCCGGCGTCCCGCCCGCGGCCCCTTCCTGCGCGGGCTCCGGGACATCATGCGTCCGCAGGACTTCCTGCTGCTCGGCGCCGATCTGGTCAAGAGCGAGCACGAGATGACGGCCGCCTACGACGACGCCCAGGGCGTCACGGCCGAGTTCGACAAGAACCTGCTGCACGTCCTGAACCGCGAGCTGGACGCGGACTTCGATCCCGACGCCTTCGACCACGTCGCAGTGTGGAACAGCGCGGAGAGCCTCATCGAGATGAGGCTGCGCAGCCGCGTCGAGCAACTGGTCAAGGTCCGGGGGCTCGACCTGGCGGTGCCCTTCGGGCGCGGAGAGGAATGGATCACCGAGCGCAGCGCCAAGTTCACCGTCGACGGACTGCGCGGTGAACTGGCCGACGCGGGCCTCAGCACCGACCAGCTCTGGGCCGACCCGGACGCCGGGTTCACCTTGACGCTGGCCACCGCCGGCTGACGCACCCCGTCCGCCGGGAGAACAGCACGCTCAGGTGCGCGCGTCCTGTTCTCCCGGCGGCGCGCGTACCGCCTCGGACCGGCTCGGCCCGCTCGCCGCCGTGCCGCTCAGTCGTCGCCGGGGAACTCTCCGGCGAACGCGGCGGCCATGCGCAGCCACGGCTGGGCCTCGTCCTGTCGGCCCTGGCGTTGCAGGGTCCGGCCCAGCATCAGGTGGGCGTAGCGCTCCACCGGGTCACGCTCGACGATCCGGCGCAGTTGTTCCTCGGCGCGCCGCAATTGGGCGGAGTGGTAGTAGGCACGGGCCAGCAGCAGCCTCGGGCCCGTCTGTTCCGGCGCTTCCTCGACGACGTCGGTGAGCAGCCGTGCCGCGCCGATGTAGTCCCTGGCCGCGAACAGCAGCTGGGCCCGCTCCCAGCGTTCGGTGGTGCTCTCCTCGTGCGGTCCGCCGACGCCGTCGTCGAAGAGGTGCAGAGCGCTCGCCCACCGGTCGGGCGCCACGCCGCCAGTGGCCTGGTCGAACTGCATCGCCGTCACCCTTCCCGTGTCGTTGAATCATCAACTGCACCCCGCAACACGAGCACCCTGATCTCTATTCCGCCTCCGCCGGGCGTGGCGCCGCTCGGGCCGCCCGCCGTGGTCAGACCGGTTCCCCGGCCGGCGGGACGGCGCGGCGGCGGCCCCGGACACGGCTCGCCCCTCGGCCGTGATCACCAGGAACGCGCCACGGCAGTCCGCGGAGCAGGCGGAGTCGGAGTCGTACGGTGGTCCGTACGCGCGGGTGTCAGCCGTCCCGGCCCTGCCACGTGGTCACGCAGGCTTCGTTCCCCTCCGGGTCGGCGAGTACCCAGAAGGCGGGGGCGCGGCCGGCGGAGACGAGGCGGCCCCCGGCCGCCAGCGCGGCCTCGATCCGCCGGGGTGCCTCGTCGTGCGGAACACAGACGTCGAAGTGGATGCGGTTGCGCTGCGGGCGCGCCCGGTCCATCTGCTGGAACCAGACCGCGGGCCCCTCCCCCACGGGGTCGACGAGAGGATCCTTCGAGCCCTCCGCGCCGGCCTCGCCGGCGTAACCCAGCACCGCCTTCCAGAACGGCCGGACCGCGGGGATGTCCAGGGCGTCGATCCCGATCTCCAGGACCTGGACCGACCGCGGCGCCCCGGTGCCGATCTCCGGCTGCGTCAGCGCCCCGGCCCGGTCCGCGGCGGCGGAGATCCGGTGCGCGAGTGCCACGTCCAGGGTGGTGACCGCCGCGTGCGCCGACGACTGCAGGGTGAACACGACCCGATCGGGGCGGGAGTCCACCCGAAGGTGCTGATCGGCGTCGCTGCCGCACACCTCGGCGGCGACCGCTGCCAGGCGGACGGCCTCGGCCAACGACCCGACCGGGACCGAGCTCTTCAACGTGCCCAGCAGCAGACGCCAGCCGGAGTCGTGGACCGCCTCCGACGCTTCCTGCCGGCTCAGTTTGTGCTCCATCCCCGCATCTTCGCAGGGACGGCCCGGCGCGCGGGCGGACAGTTCCGACACCTCCACAGGGCGGAGGCCCGCCACGGCGCGGAGGCCCGCCACGGCGCCCTCGCCCCGCCGGCTCACCCGAAGTCCGGCGCGAGCAGTTCGGTGATCCGGCGGGAGGCGCGGCGGGCCTCGGTCGCTGGGTCCGCTCCGCCGAGCACCTTGGTCATGTAGCCCTTGATCGGGTTGTCCGCCTCCACCGCGGGCCAGTCCGGGGTGTGCGGGGTCGCGCGCCCTCGGGCCGCCCCCGCCGCCATCGCTGCGACCCCCGCCTCCCCGGCCACCGCGCCCGCCAGCGTGGTCTTGTTGGGCACGTAGTTCATGGTGCGGGCCAGCTCGGTGTCCCACTTGGCCCCGGTGAGCGCGCCGACGACGGCGGTCGCGTCGTAGGGCCGGTCGGTGTTCTGCGGTACGACGAGGTCGGAGCCGCCGGTGAAGACGGCGCCGGGGTGGTCGGCGGTGCGGCCGGGCACCGGGAAGTACCCGATCTCGTCCTTCAGTTCGGGGTTCTGCTGCACGACGGACTGCGCGAGGCCGGGCACCGCGACGATCTGCGCCACCTGCCCGCCCGCGAACACCTCTGCCTGGGGCGGGTGTTCCTCGTCGGCGTCGACGGGCCCCCTGCCGAGGGCCTGCAGCCGCCGGTAGAAGCTCATCCCGCGCAGGGCGGCCGGGCTGTCCAGGGTGCCCTTCCAGCCGGCGTCGGTCTGCTGGGCGAGGTCGCCGCCCTCGTCCCAGATGAACCCGGAGAGCGTGTACCAGTCCTGCCCGGCGAGGTAGATTCCCTGCCGGCCGCCGGTGTCGAGCTTCCGGGTGTCGGTCAGCCACTCCTCGCGGGTCTTCGGCGGGGTGGCGATCCCGGCCTTCCGGAAGAGATCCTTGCGGTAGATGACGACCCGGTTGGCGGCGTACCAGGGGATGCCGTACTGGCGGGAGTCGTCCCGGCCGGGCTCGGCGAGGCCGGGCAGCCAGTGGTCCTTGCCCCAGTCGCGCATCGACTCCAGGGTGAGATCGGTGAGCCGGCCGTCCTCGACGTACTGCGGGACCTGGGTGTTGCCGACCTCGATGACGTCGGGCGCGTCGTCGGCGTCGCTCTTCAGCGCCGCCTGCACCTTGGCCACGATGCCGGTCCAGTCCTGGATGCGGATGTCCAGCCGGATGTCCTGGTGGGTGTGCTCGAAGTCCGCGGTGAACCGGCGCAGGAAGTCCGCCGAGGCGCTGTTGCGCATCAGCCACACCGTGACCGTGTGCCGGCCGCCGCCCTCGCCCGGCAGCATGCCGCAGGCGCTCAGCAGGGCGGCGGACGCGCAGACGAGAGCGAGTGGTCGGCGAAGTCTCACGGCGGTTCCTGTTCTGTCTGCTGGACAGGCGAAGGGGGCCCGGCGTGGGGGAACGAGCGGAGGAGCCCGTACGGGTGTAGGGGATTTTGGTATGGACCAATATGCAGGGTCAAGGGCTGTCGGCGTTCGGGAACCGACGTCTCGCGCTCCGCTTGAGGATGCGGCACGGTGGAGTGACGACGAGAGGAGTTCCCCGATGACCAACCACACCTACCGGGTCACCGAGATCGTCGGCACCTCGCACGAAGGCATCGACCAGGCCATCCGCAACGGTGTCGCCCGCGCCGGCCAGACCCTGCGCAACCTCGACTGGTTCGAGGTGACGCAGGTCAGGGGGCAGATCGAGAACGGGCAGATCGAGCACTACCAGGTCGGCCTGAAGGTGGGCTTCCGCATCGAGGACGAGGACTGAGGAGGAGGCGAAGGCCGTCCCCTCAGGTCCGTCCCTCCCCCTCCTGGGCCTGCTCCAGCACCGTCGAGCGGTCGGCCCAGCGGGCCCGTACCACGGTGAACCCGGCCCGTTCGGCGGCGTCGCAGACCAACTCGTCGTCATCGACCAGGACGCGGACCTCGCGCCGCTCGGCGAGCCGGCCGAGGATCTCCAGCTTGGTGTGGCGGGCGGGCCTGCGGTCGGCGTTGCGCCGCATGTGCACGCGTCCCTCGGGCAGCCCATGGGCGGCCAGCCAGTCCAGGGTGTCGCGCCGGCAGCGCTCGGGCCGCCCGGTGAGGTAGACGATCTCGCACTCCTCGGCGGTCGCCACGGCCAGCGCGATCCCCCCGGCGATCGGCGGATCGTGCGGCGCGGCCGCGAAGAACGCGTCCCAGTCCTTCGGCCTGCCCTCCAGGAACCGCTGCCGGTGGGCGGTGTCGGCGAGGGTGTTGTCGATGTCGAACACGGCGATCGGCCGCCTGCCGGTCTCTGTCACCCGGCCACCCTAGACCGGCGCGGCCGCCGCCGACCCCGTGCTGCCGACGGCGGCCCCGCGGCGGGCACCGCCCACCGCCCCGGCGGGAATCCTGCGGCCGCGGGGCTGTTGAACCCTCTGTGAACGCAACCCTCGCCCGGACCCGGTTCTCCGTCCTCGACCGCTCCCGCACCCGGGAGGGGCACGCGCCCGGCGAGGCGCTGCGGGACACCGTGGCGCTGGCGCGGGAGGTGGAGGCGCTCGGCTACCACCGGTTCTGGGTGTCGGAGCACCACGGGGTGCCCGGGGTCGCCGGTGCGGCGCCGACGGTGCTGGCCGCCGCCGTGGCCGGTGCCACCCGGACCATCCGCGTCGGCACCGGCGGCGTGATGCTGCCCAACCACCGCACCCTGGTCGTGGCCGAGCAGTTCGGCGTGCTGGAGTCGCTGTACCCGGGGCGGATCGACATGGGGCTCGGCCGGTCGGTGGGCTTCACCGACGGCGTGCGCCGGGCGCTGGGGCGCGACAAGGGCGACGCCGACGACTTCCAGGCGCAGCTGGGCGACCTGCTGGGCTGGTTCGAGGGGGCCTCTCCCACCGGGGTGCGGGCCCGCCCCGCGGACGGGCTGCGGGTGCCGCCGTTCGTGCTGGCGATGGGCGAGGGCGCGGAGATCGCGGCCCGCGCCGGACTGCCCATGGTCATCGGTGATCTGCGCGGCCGCGAGAAGATGCGGCGCGGGATCGAGCGCTACCGCGACCGCTTCCGCCCCTCCCCCTGGGCCGCCGAGCCGTACGTGGTGATCTCCGGAACGGTCGCGGTCGCGGGCACGCTCGAGGCGGCGCACCGGCTGCTCGTCCCGGAGGCCTGGTCGATGGCGTACTCCCGCACCCATGGCACCTTCCCGCCGCTGCCCCCGGCCGAGGCGGTCGAGGCCCGGACGATGACCGCGAAGGAACGCGGCTTCTACGAGTCGGGGCTCAGCGGGCACATCGCCGGCACCGAGGAGCAGGTCGCGCACGAACTGGAGACGGTCCTCAAGGAGACCGGCGCCGACGAGGTGCTGGTCACCACGAGCACGTACGACCGCACGGCCCTGCTCGACTCGTACCGGCGGCTGGCCGCCGTCGTGAACGGCGCCTGATCAGCCCACCTCGGCCGGCTTGTCCGACCTGATCGCGATCTCGCCGTCCGCCGCGTCCACCACCGCGCGGTCGCCCGCCCGGAGCTGGCCGGAGAGCAGCAGGTCGGCGAGGCGGTCGTCGACCTCGCGCTGGATGGTGCGGCGCAGCGGGCGGGCGCCGAAGTCGGGCTCGTGCCCGAGGTTGGCGAGCAACTCGGCCGCCGCGTCGGTGACGTCGAGGGCGACGTCCTGGGCGTGCAGCCGGCGCCGGGTGTGTTCCAGCAACAGACCTACGATCTGGCGCAGTTGGGCACGGTCCAGGCCTCGGAAGACGATGATCTCGTCGATCCGGTTGAGGAACTCCGGGCGGAAGTGCTGCTGCAGGGCCGGCAGGACCGCCTCGCGGACCTTCGCGTAGTCCTCGGTGCCGGCGGCCAGGACGCGGTCCGCGCCGATGTTGGACGTCATGATGACGACGGTGTTCTTGAAGTCGACGGTGCGGCCCTGGGAGTCGGTGAGGCGGCCGTCGTCCAGCAGCTGGAGCAGGGTGTTGAAGACGTCCGGGTGCGCCTTCTCCACCTCGTCCAGGAGCAGCACGGCGTACGGCTGCCTGCGCACCGCCTCGGTGAGCTGACCGGCCTCCTCGTGGCCGACGTATCCGGGCGGCGCGCCGACCAGCCGGGAGACCGTGTGGCGCTCCTGGAACTCGCTCATGTCGAGACGGATCATGCGGGTCTCGTCGCCGAACAGGGCGGCGGCCAGGGCGCGGGCCAGTTCGGTCTTGCCCACGCCGGTCGGGCCGAGGAAGAGGAAGCTGCCGACCGGGCGGTTCGGATCGCTCATGCCGGCGCGGGCGCGCCGGACCGCGCGGGCGACGGCGGTGATCGCCTCGTCCTGGCCGACGACCCGCTCGTGCAGGTGCTCCTCCAGCTTCATCAGCCGCTCCCGTTCCTCCTCGGTGAGCTGGGCGACCGGGATGCCAGTGGTGCGGGAGACGACCTCGGCGATGTCCTCGGCGGTCACCCTGGGCGCGTGCTCCTCGGCGGTGCCGGCCTGCTCCAGCTCGGCCTCGGCCGCCCTGATGCGGTCGCGGAGCTCCTTGGCGCGCTCGTACTCCTCGTCAGCGACGGCCTGGTCCTTCTCCCGGTTCAGGGCGGCGATCCGGTCCTCGATGTCCCGGGTGTCGGTCGGCGGGGTCTTGGCCCGCAGCCGGACCCGGGCCGCCGCCTGGTCCATCAGGTCGATCGCCTTGTCGGGCAGGAACCGCGAGGTGATGTACCGGTCGGACAGCTCGGCCGCCGCCACGACCGCCTCGTCGGTGATGCGGACCTGGTGGTGGGCCTCGTAGCGGTCGCGCAGGCCGCGCAGGATCTCGATGGTGTCGTCGACGGCGGGCTCACCGACCAGGATGGGCGCGAACCGGCGTTCCAGGGCGGCGTCCTTCTCGATGTGCCTGCGGTACTCGTCCACCGTGGTCGCGCCGATCAGGTGCAGCTCGCCGCGGGCGAGGGCCGGTTTGAGGATGTTGCCCGCGTCCAGGGCGCCGTCGCCGCCGCCCCCGGCGCCCACCACGGTGTGCAACTCGTCGAGGAACAGCACGAGTTCGTCGCCGTGCTCGCGGACCTCGTCGAGGAGCTTCTTCAGCCGTTCCTCGAACTCGCCCCGGTACTTGGTGCCGGCCACCATCCCGGCCAGGTCGAGGGAGACCAGTCGCTTGCCTTCGAGGGTCTTGGGCACGTCCCCGGCGACGATCCGCTGTGCGATGCCCTCCACGATGGCGGTCTTCCCGACCCCGGGGTCACCGATCAGTACGGGGTTGTTCTTGCTGCGCCGGGAGAGCACCTCGATGGTCTGCTCGACCTCCTCGTCCCGGCCGATCACCGGGTCCAGGCGCCCGGTCCGGGCGTCCTCGGTCAGGTCACGGCCGTACTCGTCGACGGTCGGCGTGGTACTGGGCTTCCTGCGCTCCGTCGCGCCCTCGGCCGGCATCCGGGTCGGCTCCCAGCCGCTGTCGCCGAGCGCCCGCCCCGCGGCGGACTCCGGGTTCGCGGCGAGCGCGCGGAGCAGGTGCTCGGGGCCGATGTAGGAGGCGCCCTCGGCCCGGGAGATCTGGTAGGCGTCGAGCAGGGCGCGTTTGGCGGCCGGGGTGAGGGCGGTGGGCTCGGTCTTCTCGGCGCCGCCGTGGCCGGCGGTGAGCCGCTCGTGGAGCCGGTCGGGGTCGGCGCCCGCCTCGGTGAGCAGCCGCCGGGTGGAGTCGTGGGTGGTGGCGGCGGCCAGCAGGTGCCGGGCGTCCAGTTCCTCGCTGCCCTCGACGGAGGCCAGGTCGCGGGCCTCGGCGACCAGCTCCCGGGCCCGCTCGGAGAGCAGACTGCCGATGTCGACGCGCTGCGGACGGCGTGCCGGGGTGCCCGGTCCGGATCCGCCGAAGAAGCGGGACATCAGCTCGTCGAACTCCTCGAAGGGACTGCGTCCGAATCCGAAACCGGAGGTGCTCATGGGGCCGGGCCTTTCTGCGGACGGCTGGGCGGTCGGCAGCGCGGGAGCCTCCGCCGGGGGCCTTGCCCGAGCGGCGGGAATCCGCGTTCTCCAAGCTCGCACAGGCAGGGCGGGCCCGCACGGGGACGCCCGTCGAGATGCGGACGGCGCCCCGGCCGGTGACGCTGGGGAAGGAAGCCGCAACCAGCGAGGAGGGCTGCCATGTCCATGCTGGACAAGCTCAAGGGGATGCTCAAGGGCCACGAGGACCAGGCCAGGCAGGGCGTCCAAAAGGGCGGCGACATGATCGACCAGCGGACCGGGAACACGTACCAGTCCCAGGTCGACATGGCCCAGAAGCAGGCCGACGACTACATCGAACGGGAGCGGAGGCAGGGCGAGCCTCCGCAGTAGAGGACGACCGTTCGGGCTGGGGTCGCGGGGTTCGCCCCTGCCTCGCGACCCGCCCGTCGCGGAGACCGCCCGCTCCAAGACGGCGGCTACGGGGCCCACGACATCGACCACGGCGTGGACCGGGACGTGGACGACGACGTGGACCGGGACGTGCACTACGGCGCGGCCCGCCACGTGGACCACGACGTGCCTACGGCGTGGACCTGCTCAGGCTCCACGGGGAGACCGACCGCTGAGCGGCCCGCTCGGGGCTCACCAGGGCCGCGTGCGTCCAGGCCGGCTCGTGGGTCACCGGCTGGGCGGCGCGGGCGAGGGCGCGACGGTCCGGGTGGCTGCCGGCCGGTATCAGCGGACGCACGTCCACCTCGGCCACCAGGCCGCGGGTCGTCACCACTCGCCAGAGGGAGGCCAGCAGCGTGTCCTCGCCGACATAGGCGGGCACGGTGCTGGCCGCGCCCGCTTCCAGGCGGTAGCTCAGCCGCACCGGCTGCACGGGCGCGCCGGCGTCCAGCGCGGCCTGGAACACCGCTCGCCGGAACCGCCCCTGGGCCCGGCCGCACCAGGTGCTGCCCTCCGGGAAGGCGACCACGGCGGCCCCCGCCCGCAGCGCCCCCGCGATCCGGCCGACCGTGTCCGGCAGCGCGCGCAGCCGGTCCCGGTCGATGAACAGGGCACCGGCACCGGCCACCAGCGCGCCGGCCACCGGCCACGCGCGGATCTCCTTCTTGGCGAGCATCCGCGCCGGACGCACGGCGGCCAGCAGCGGGATGTCCATCCAGGAGATGTGGTTGGCGACCAGGAGCACCCCGCCGTTGCCCGGGGCGTCGCCGGTGATCCGGATCCGGACCCCGGCGGCGCGGACGAGCGTCCGGGAGAACCGCCGCACCCACGCGGCGGGTATCCTCCCGCCGGCCGGCAGCAGCGCGACGGCGACGAGCATCAGGGCCACGACCGCGGTGAACCGCAGCACGGCCCGGGGCAGGGTGGTGAGGGACCCCGCGCGCTCCACGCAGGCGCCCGGGGTGCAGGGCGCGCTGGGCAGCCAGACGCTCATCACGCGGGGACGAGCGAGAGGAAGTGCCGCAGATAGCGCGCGTTGACCCGGCGCATCGACAGCAGCACGTACAGGTCGGCGACCCCGAAGTCCGGGTCGTGCGCGGGCTCCCCGCACACCCAGGCGCCGAGGCGCAGGTAGCCGCGCAGCAGGGCGGGCAGTTCGGCGCGTCCCTCGGGGGCCGGACCGGCGGGCACCCAGGGCCGCAGCGGCCGGACCCGGAACTCCTCCGGCGCGAGGTGCTTGGCCTGGACCCGGTCCCAGGTGGCGGCGGCGAGCGCACCGCCGTCGGCGAGCGGGACGGAGCAGCAGCCGGCCAGCCACTCGTGGCCGCGGTCCACCATGTACCGGGCTATGCCGGCCCAGATCAGGCCGATCACGGCGCCGTCGCGGTGGGCGGGGTGCACGCAGGAGCGGCCGACCTCGACCAGACCGGAACGGATGCCCGCCAGCGGGCCGAGGTCGAACTCGCCCTCGGAGTAGAGGCGGCCGGCGATGGCGGCTCGCTCCGGCGGCAGCAGCCGGTAGGTGCCGACGACCTCGCCGGTGAGGGCCTCGCGGATGAGGAGGTGGTCGCAGTACGCGTCGAAGGCGTCCACGTCCAGCCCCGGCTCCGGCCCGTCGAGCCGGGCGCCCATCTCTCCGGCGAACACCTGGTGGCGCAGCCGCTGCGCGGCCCGGACGTCGTCCTCGTCACGGGCGAGCTGTACCAGGTAGCCGGAGTCGCCGGGCGGGGCGGCGAGGGCGGGGGGTGAGGCGGGCATGGCGGTCATAGGGAGGTCTCCTGCGCCGAGCGGAAGCTGAGGAAATCTGCACCTGCTTTCTTCCGTGGCAGGCTGGACTCGGCGTGACGTACGCGGGACCCGTGGATGTGGGACTGCTGAATGCCGGGGGTCGGACCGCTTCCGGTCACTCACAGAGGTCCGAGAGTAACGCGACCATGATCAGACGGCCGTAAGGAAAAGCGAGACGGGGCCGGCGAGCACCACACCGACCCCGCCCGTCCGCACCTGACGGCGAACGACTTTCACTTTTCAGCGCCCCTCACAGCAGCGCCCCTGAAAGGGGCGCGGGGAACTGCGCGGCCAGCCCCCACGCACCCGCACTCCCCGACGGCGCTACCGCTTCCCCGCCTTCCGGGCAGCCCGCAGCCACTCCTTGTTCATGCTCGTAATGGACACCAGCGGAATGCCCTTGGGGCAAGCAGTCGCGCACTCCCCCGTCAGCGTGCACCCCCCGAACCCCTCCGCGTCCATCTGCCCCACCATGTCCAGGACCCGCGTCTCCCGCTCGGGCGCCCCCTGCGGCAGCACGTTCAGGTGGTTCACCTTGGCGGACGTGAACAGCATCGCCGCCCCGTTCGGGCACGCGGCGACACACGCCCCGCACCCGATGCACTCGGCGTGCTCGAAGGCGAAGTCGGCGTCGGCCTTGGGCACCGCCGTGGCATGGGCCTCCGGCGCGGCCCCGGTCGGCGCGGTGATGTACCCGCCGGCCTGGATGATCCGGTCGAACGCCGACCGGTCCACCACCAGGTCCTTGATCACCGGGAAGGCGGACGCCCGCCACGGCTCGATGTCGATCGTGTCGCCGTCCTTGAAGGACCGCATGTGCAGCTGGCAGGTGGTGGTGCGCTCCGGCCCGTGCGCGTCCCCGTTGATCACCAGGGAGCACGCGCCGCAGATCCCCTCGCGGCAGTCGTGGTCGAAGGCGACCGGGTCCTCGCCGCGCAGGATGAGTTCCTCGTTGAGGGTGTCGAGCATTTCGAGGAACGACATGTCCGCCGAGATGCCGTCCACCTCGTACGTGGACATCGCGCCGTCGGCGTCGGCGTTGCGCTGCCGCCAGACGCGCAGGGTGAGCTTCATGCGTAGCTCCGCTGGGTGGGGTGGACGTACTCGAAGACCAGGTCTTCCTTGTGCAGCACCGGGGCGTCCCCGGTGCCGGTGAACTCCCAGGCGGCCGCGTAGGCGAACTCGTCGTCCTTGCGGGCCGCCTCGCCGTCCGGCGTCTGGGACTCCTCGCGGAAGTGGCCGCCGCAGGACTCGGCGCGGTGCAGCGCGTCGAGGCACATCAGCTCGGCCAGTTCCAGGTAGTCGACGATGCGGTTGGCCTTCTCCAGGGACTGGTTGAACTCCTCGCCGGTACCCGGCACCTTGATCCGCCGCCAGAACTCCGCACGGATCTGCGGGATCCGCTCCAGTGCCTTGCGCAGACCGGCGTCCGTGCGGGCCATGCCGCAGAACTCCCACATGAGTTCGCCGAGTTCGCGGTGGAAGGAGTCGGGGGTGCGGTCGCCGTCGACGGCGAGGAGCAGGTTCAGCCGGTCCTCGGTCTCGCCCAGCACCTCCTGGACGACGGGGTGTTCGGCCGTCACCGCCTCCTGGTGGGGGTTGCGGGCGAGGTAGTCGTTGATGGTGGCCGGGAGCACGAAGTAGCCGTCGGCCAGGCCCTGCATCAGCGCCGAGGCGCCCAGGCGGTTGGCTCCGTGGTCGGAGAAGTTGGCCTCGCCGATGGCGAACAGGCCGGGGACGGTGGTCTGGAGGTCGTAGTCGACCCACAGCCCGCCCATCGTGTAGTGCACGGCGGGATAGATCCGCATCGGCACCTCGTAGGGGTCCTCGTCCGTGATCCGCTGGTACATGTCGAAGAGGTTGCCGTACTTCGCCTCGACGGCCTTGCGTCCCATCCGCCTGATGGCGTCGGCGAAGTCCAGGTAGACGCCTTGCCCGCCCGGTCCGACGCCGCGGCCCTCGTCGCAGACGTTCTTCGCGGCGCGGGAGGCGATGTCGCGCGGGACCAGGTTGCCGAAGGACGGGTAGATGCGCTCCAGGTAGTAGTCGCGCTCGTCCTCGGGGATCCGGTTCGCCGGGCGGCTGTCGCCCTTGGCCTTGGGCACCCAGATCCGCCCGTCGTTGCGCAGCGACTCGCTCATCAGGGTGAGCTTGGACTGGTGGTCTCCGGTGCGCGGGATGCAGGTGGGGTGGATCTGCGTGAAACAGGGGTTGGCGAACCAGGCGCCGCGCCGGTGTGCCCGCCAGATCGCGGTGGCGTTGGAGTTCATGGCGTTGGTCGACAGGTAGAAGACGTTGCCGTAGCCGCCGCTGGCGAGTACGACCGCGTCCGCGAAGTAGGTGTCGATCTTCCCGGTGATCAGGTCCCGGGCCACGATCCCGCGTGCCCGCCCGTCGACGACGATCACGTCGAGCATCTCGGTGCGCGGGTGCATCTCCACGTTCCCGGCGGCGATCTGCCGGCTCAGCGCCTGGTAGGCGCCGAGCAGCAGCTGCTGTCCCGTCTGGCCGCGGGCGTAGAAGGTGCGGGAGACCTGGACACCGCCGAAGGACCGGGTGTCGAGCAGTCCGCCGTACTCACGGGCGAACGGCACGCCCTGCGCCACGCACTGGTCGATGATCTCGACGGAGATCTGGGCGAGCCGGTGGACGTTGGACTCGCGGGCGCGGAAGTCGCCGCCCTTGACGGTGTCGTAGAACAGCCGGTGGACGGAGTCGCCGTCGTTGCGGTAGTTCTTCGCCGCGTTGATGCCACCCTGCGCGGCGATGGAGTGGGCCCGGCGCGGGGAGTCCTGGTAGCAGAACTGGACGACGTGGTAGCCCTGTTCGGCGAGGGTGGCGCCGGCTGAACCGCCGGCCAGGCCGGTGCCGACGACGATCACGGTGTGCTTGCGCCGGTTGGCGGGGTTGACCAGCTTGGCCTCGAAACGGCGCCTGTCCCAGCGCTCGTTGATCGGTCCGGCGGGGGCCTTGGTGTCGGCGACCGGCTCACCGGTCGTGTACTCCACGTACTCAGCGGTCATGTTCAGCTCACCACTCCGGTCATGACGCCCACCGGTACGGCGATGAAGCCGGCCGTGAGCAGCAGTGCGAGGACGTCGGCGGCGGTCTTGAGCGCGCGGTCGCGGGTGCGGCTGCCGACGCCGAGGGTCTGGGCCGCGCTCCAGAAGCCGTGCCGGATGTGCAGGCCCAGGGCGAGCATCGCGACGATGTAGATGACGTCGCCGTACCAGGTGGAGAAGGTGTCCACGACGTTCTGGTACGGGTGGCCCTCCTGGAAACCGCCGGAGTGCACCGTGCCGGTGGTCAGGTCGAGGAGGTGCCAGACGAGGAACAGGCCGAGGATGATCCCGCCCCAGCGCATGGTGCGGGTCGCGTAGCTCGCCCGGGGCCTGCCGTGCACGTACTTGGTGGGCCGCGCCCTGATGTCGCGGCGGCTGAGCTGGTACGCCGACGTCGCGTGGGCGACCACCGCGACGACCAGGACGATCCGGATGAGCCAGAGCGTCCACTCGTAGTGCATGAACGGTTCGCCCACGGTGCGCAGCCAGTGCGCGTAGTGGTTGAACTCGCCCGCCCCGAAGAAGATCTTCAGGTTCCCGATCATGTGCGCCACCAGGTAGAGCAGCATGATCAGGCCGCTGACGGCCATCACGGTCTTCTTGCCGACGGAGCTGTCCCACATCGTGCGTGCCATGGACGGCCGTCGATCCGTCCGCGTTGCCAGAGCCATGTCCAGGACGGTAGGGCCGGACGGCCCTATCGGTCCAAGACATGGTCCAGCTTGATTCGATAGGCTGGAGCTATCGTGTAACCATGCAGTTCCAGCAGCTTCAGTACTTCGTCGCCGTGGCCGAGACCCGGCACTTCACCCGGGCCGCGGAGCTGGTCCACGTCGCTCAGCCGTCGCTGTCCCAGCAGATCAAGGCGCTGGAGCGGGAGCTGGGGGCGGACCTGTTCCTGCGGGCCCGCGGCAACATCACGCTCACCGACGCGGGCGAGGCGCTGCTGCCGCTGGCCCGGCGGATCCTCGCGGACGCGGACACCGCCCGCTACGAGGTGCGGGAGCTGGTGCAGCTGCGCGCCGGCCGGGTGCGGCTGGGGGCGACGCCGAGTCTGTGCACCGGGTTGCTGCCGGACGTACTGCGGGCGTTCCACGACCGGTATCCGGGGATCCAGCTGCTGATCGAGGAGAGCGGGTCCCACGACCTCGTACGGGAGCTGGCGCGCGGGGCGCTGGACCTGGCGCTGATCGTGCTGCCGCTGCCGCCGGCGTCGCCCGCGCTGACCACCGTGGAGCTGCTGCGGGAGGACCTGGTGGTGGTGTCCTCGCCCGAGGCGACGGCGCCCGGCCGGGGGCGGGGCGGGGTGCGGATCGCGGATCTGGAGGGCGAGCGCCTGGTGATGTTCCGGCACGGGTACGACCTGCGGGAGCTGACCGTCGCCGCGTGCCGCTCCGCCGGGTTCGAGCCGGCTTTCGCCGTCGAGGGGGGTGAGATGGACGCGGTGCTGGGGTTCGTGCGGGCGGGGCTGGGTGTGGCCGTCGTCCCCCGCATGGTCGCGACCCGCTCCGGGCGGGGCCTACGGGTCACTCCCCTGGCCCGCCCCGGCCTCCACCGCACGATCGCCCTGGCCCACCGCAGCGACGTGGCACCACCGCGGGCGGCTCGGGAGTTGCAGCGGATGCTGCTGGAGCGCTGAGCGGTCGTAGCATGGGGTTCTGACACGGGGGTGGACGGGGATGAAGCGGCGTATCGTTGCGGTCGGCGCGGCTCTGCTGGTGCTGGTGGGGTGCGCGGGGAACACCGCTTCCGGCGGACCGAAGAGTCCGACGGTCTCGTCGCCGTCCGGCGGCGTCGGACCGACGGTGGAGACGACATCGAAGTCCGTCTCGGGACCGTGGCGCGCCTGGGCGGCGACCCTCTCCAGCCAGGAGGCCCACGGCAGTTGCGGCGCGACGGCGCACCAGGTGGTGTGCGCGACCGACTCCGGTGGATTCGTGGGGCGTTCGCGGGCGGACGGCCGTGTCACCTGGACGGTGCCCGCGGGCGGCCACGGCAAGAGCGCCGGCTTGGTCGTCGACGCGACCGACGAACGGGCCGTGACGGGGAGCGCGGGTGTGCTCCGCGCGGCGGACCTGCGGACGGGTGCACAGGCGTGGGCCAGCCAACTGCCCGCCGACCGAACCTACTTGGCTCTCGGCGCCGCTGAGGGAATCGTCTACGCACTCGAAGCGTCGGACCCCTTCGCCCACACCCCCGTGCTGGACGCCGTTCGCGCATCCGACGGCACGCCCCTCTGGCACCGGACCGTGGCCTGGATGCCGGGCGAACACCTGGCCGCCTTCCAGGGCCGCGTCTACACGGCCGACGGCACCCGGGTCACCGCCCGCGACGCCCGTACCGGCGTCACCGTGGCGACCAGCCCCGCGGGCGTCGCGTGCCCGCACCTCGTCACCGGCGGCCACTACCTGGTCTGCACCGGCAGCGCGCTCTCCGCCGGGGACACGTTCGCACCCATGCGGCGCCTGGATCCGGCGACACTGAGGCCGCTGCCGACCCCTAGGAACACGGCCGACAAGCCCGTACGCGGGGTGATCTCCGACGACGGGGTCCTGGTGCTGTACGAGGCCGGCGCCGAGGACACGAGCGCGGGCAACTGGAACGCGTACGACCTCGACAACGACCGCAAACTGTGGAGCGCATACGCCACCGAGGCGGATGCCGCCGTGGCCGGCGGCCGGTTCGTGACCTTCACCCCCCGCAACGACCGCACCACGCGGAACCGTGTGATCACCATCGACCTGCACGCCGGTCCGCAGGGGACCGGAGCCACCGCACCCCGCATGTCCGCGGTGTACTCGCAGACCAGAGCCGGCGAATACCCCTTGGTCCTCACGCCGGGCGGGGACACGGGCCACGTCGTGGTCATGGCCCGTACCCACGGTTCCCTGCGCTCACTGCCGCTGCCCTAGGACCGGGGCGAGGCCGATGGACCCGCCGTGCGGCGGCGTCAGCCGGTCGCGTCGACCAGCGCCAGGTCGTGGAGCCTCTCCGGTGGACCCGGGCGGGCGTAGTACCAGCCCTGGGCGGTGTCGCAGCCGAGTATGCGGAGCTGTTCGGCCTGAGCGCCCGTCTCCACGCCCTCGACCGTGACCGCGAGGTCCAGGCTGTGCGCCAGGGTGACGATGCCCTCCACGATCTTGAGGTCGACGGGGTCCGCCGGGAACTGCTGCATGCTCTGGGTGAAGGAGCGGTCCAGTTTGAGGATGCTCACCGGGAGACGGCGGAGGTTGGCGAGGTTGGAGTAGCCGGTGCCGAAGTCGTCCAGGGCGATGTCCACCCCCATCTCGGCCAGCCGCCGCAAGGGCTTGAGCAGGTCGTCGTCGGCGCCGATGAGCGCGGACTCGGTGACCTCCAGGCACAGCGCCTGCGGGGCCACTCCGGTCCGCTCCAGGATGTCCACCGTGTCCTGCACCAGGCCGGGGTGGCTGAGCTGGCACGGGGAGAGGTTGACGTTGATCCGCAGCGGGCCCGCGCTGTCGTGCTCGCCGTAGCGTTCCCGCCATTCGCGGGCCTGGCGGATCGACTCCTCCAGGACCCAGCGGCCGAGCGGGACGATGAGGCCGGTGTGCTCGGCGAGCGGGATGAACCGGTCGGGGCCGAGGACCCCGTGCTGCGGGTGCAGCCAGCGGACCAGGGCCTCGGCGCCGCGGACGCTGCCGTCGCCGAGGTGGACCAGCGGCTGGTACTCGATGAAGAACTCGTTCCGGTCCAGGGCGGCCGGCAGCGCCGTGGTCAGGCCGTGCCGGGTGATGGCGCGGGCGTCCGCCTCCGGATCGGCCAGCTCGAAGCGGTTGCCGCCCGCCGACTTGGCCCGGTACATCGTGATGTCGGCGCTGCGCAGCACCTCGGCCGGGGTGCGCTCGCCCGCCGGGCCCTCGACGATGCCGATGGAGCCACGGACCATGAGGTCACGACCGTCGATGCTGATCGGGGTGACCAGGGCGTTCATGATCCGGTCGGCCAGGTCGTCGACCTCGCGCTGGGTGGCCGGACCGGTGGTCAGCGCCACGAACTCGTCGCCGCCGAGCCGGGCCACCATCTCGCCGGGCGCCGTCGCGCAGGACTGCAGCCGGTCCGCGACCTCCACGAGCAGCCGGTCGCCGGCCGAGTGGCCGAGGCTGTCGTTGATGGTCTTGAAACCGTCCAGGTCGAGATAGCAGAGCCCGAAGCGCTGGCCCTCGCCCGCCGACAGGGCCTTCTCCAGACGCTCGAAGAACAGCGTGCGGTTGGGCAGGCCGGTGAGCGCGTCGTGGGTGGCCTCGTAGCGCAGCCGGAGGTTGAGCAGCCGACGCTCGGTGGTGTCCTCCATGAGCGCCAGCTGGTACTGCGGCTTGCCGTCCGCGTCCCGGAGCAGGGAGACGGTCAGGTTGGTCCACAGGACCGTCCCGTCCGAGCGGTTGAAGGCCTTCTCGAGGTGGTAGTGCTCCCGTTCGCCGCGTACCAGCTCCTCGTAGAGCCGCCAGGTCTGCGGCGCGTCCTCGGGGTGCGTCCACTCCCTGACGTTGCGGTCGCGCATCGTCTGCTCCGAGCCGCCGAACATGCGCAGCAGCGCGCCGTTCACCTGGAGGACGTTGCCTTCGAGGTCGGCGATGCCGATCCCTATCGCCGCGCCCTCGAAGACCGCGCGGAAGCGGGCCTCGCTGGCGTGCAGCGCCTGGGCGACCACGCCCTGGGCGCGCAACGCGGCCTGGGCGATGGCCTCCTGCTCGGCCAGCGTGCGCTCGCGCAGCGCCTGCGCGAACCCGGCGGCCATCGCGTGCTGGATCCGCGAGGAACGCATCCGCAGTTCGTCCTGCAAACCGTCCTCGCCGCAGTACAGGACCAGGTAGGCGTCGACGCAGTCGAGGGAACGGGTCAGCGCCTCGGGATCGGTGCAGTGGGCGTCGATCAGCGCGGCGCCCACCTGCCGGGCCTCGTCGGCGTCGAACCCGCGCGCCAGCAGGATCTCGCTCAGCCGACGTGCCAGCGGCAGCAGTTGGTCCTCGAACTCCGGGCGGGTCAGGGACGTCGAGGTGACCGGGAAGACCGCCCGGCTCCAGATCGTCGCGAACCTGCGCAGTCTGTCCTCCGGACCGCCCGGCTCCGCGGTCACGCCGCGATCCCCACGCCGGCGAATCCGGAGAAGGCATAAGGATCCTCGTCCTCCGGCGCCGACTCCGGCCGCCAGTGCGGCATCGGCACCAGTCCGGGTTCCACCATGTCGTACCCCTCGAAGAACCGCGCGACCTCGTCGCGCGAGCGCATGATCAGCGGGTTGCGAATGTCCTTGTATACGTCCACCGCGCCCTCGGCCCGCTCGGCCGGCAACGGGATTCCCTCGTACGAGGCATGCGTCAGAACAAGCAGGCTGCCGGGCGCGAGTGCGTCGCGCAGCTGTGCCACTGCCCCGTACGGGTCGTCCGCGTCCTCCACGAAGTGCAGTATGGCAACGAGAAGCAGGGCCACTGGCCGGTTCAGGTCGATGAGGCGCTCCACCTGGGGGCTCGACAGGATCTCCTGGGGCTTGCGGAGGTCGGCGGCGACCACGTCCGCATCGTCGTTGCCCTCAAGGACCGCCGTGCTGTGCGCCACGGCCACCGGGTCGTGGTCGACGTACACCACGCGGGCGCCGGGGTGCGCCGCCTGCGCGACCTCGTGGACGTTGCCGAACGTGGGGATGCCGGAGCCGATGTCCAGGAACTGGTCGATGCCGGTGTCCACGGCATGGCGCACCGCGCGGCGCATGAAGGCGCGGTTGGCCTGCATGATCTTCGGCAGGCCGGGCAGGTGCGTCATCGCCTTGCGGGCCGCTTCCCGGTCGACCTCGAAATTGTGCGAACCGCCCAGGTAGTAGTCGTAGATACGCGAAACGCTCGGCACCGAGATGTCGATGCTTCGTGGGGCCCAGGCGGGACGCTCCATGTATCTCTCCAAGGCTGAGGCGATCCGGTGTTCGAGCTGAGGCTACTGATCGCCTGCGAACGGGGGTAGCCGAAACGGAAATTGACCATCCGTTCCCGGTCACTGCCTGGGAGTTCGGTGTTCGGTTTGGGGGCGTTCGGGTAGTGCGCCGGATGCGGGTGCGTTGGGGTCGCTCGCGCATTTCCCCCGCGCCCCGACGGGGCGCGTCGGACGCCGAGAAGCCCGCCCCCTCCATGCGGTGTGGAGGGGGCGGGCGGTCGACCCTGGTGAGGTGACGGCTAGTTGCTCGGCGCGCCGACCAGCTTTCCTTCGGGTGAGACGGCGTACCACGTGCCGCCGACGCCCTGACCGTTGGTGTCACCGGCCTTCGTGTCACCGGAGAAGGTGTAGATCGGCCAGCAGTTGACCGTCTGCTGCTTCTGGCCGTTGTCGGGGCGGGTGAAGCCCATCAGGCCCTTCTTCACGATGCCCTTGGTGTCGCTCGACGCGACCTCGGCGACGGCCGGCCACTTCACCAGGCAGTCACCGGTGCAGTTCGAGACGACCTTGGGCCACGCCTTGTCCTTGATGAAGCGGTAGACCGTCATGCCGTTCTTGTCGACGACGATGTCGCCGAGCTTCGCGTCCTTGCGGACGGACAGGCCGGGCAGGTCGGCCAGCGTGGCCTTCTTGCCGTCGGGGGCGGCCGCGAACCACTTGCCGCCCACGCCCTGGCCGTTGACGTCTCCGGCGTTGACGTCCTTGGCGTAGCGGTACACCGGCCAGCCGGCGACGGTCAGCTGCTTGGTGCCGTCGGCGCGGGTGACCTCGCCGAGCAGCGACTTGTCGATGCCGTCACCGGCCGTGGCGTCGTCGGCGGGCACCGGCGGCCAGGCGGTGGCGCAGTCGCCGTTGCAGTTCGACTTGGGGGGATTGGCGGTGTCGGCGTCGAAACGGTACAGCGTGAGACCGCTGCCGTCGGTCAGCACCTTGCCCAGGTCGGGGTTGCTGGCGACGCTCAGCTTGCCGGCGGGCGCGACCGCGGCCGGGGAGCTGGAGGCCTGGCTGCCGTCGGCACCGTAGCCGTTGCCTGCGCCCGTGGACGCGGCGCCGGAGGGGTTGGTGATGCTGCCGATGCCGGCCGGTGCCGTGGCACCGACGTTCTGGGCCGCCGAGGACGGAGTGGTCGTGTTGCCCTGACCGCACGCCGTCGCGAACACCATCACCCCCGCGGCCGTGGCCACCAGCGAGGCGCTCCTCCACGAGGTCTTCATCGTCAACTCCCCATAATCGCCTGGTTATTGCAGCGCCTCTGCGCCGCCGCACGACACCAGGTACGGATCACGGGGGGCGAAGTGTTCAACGCGCGCAGGAAATTCTTTCCGGACACCGTGGCCGCGGACCGCCCTCCGCACGGACGTACGCTTCGAGCCACTCGGGAAGCGGCGTGATTCAAACCGGTTTACGCCACATGTCCCCCGTTCGGGCCAATCGCCCGGTACTCCGGCGTGCGGCGGCGCCCGACGCCCCATGATCTCCGACGTGCATGCACCCGAAGCGACCAGACGCGCGCCCGTCCCCAGGGCGTTGGCCCTGCTGACGCTGACGTGGACCCTGGTGGGCTGCCCGGTCGGCACGGCGTCAGCCGACGCCTGCGCCTCCGCCTCGACGGGCCCCGACGGCATCTACGCGGTGTCCGTCGCCGGCGGCTCCTGGCCCACTCCCCCGCCGTGTCCGACCCCGACCCCGCCACCCTGCCCCACCCCCACCCCGACGCCCACACCCACTCCGCCCCCGCCCCCGAAGCCCACACCGAAGCCGAGACCCACGCCGACGCCGAAGCCGCCGCGCACCGTCCCGCCGGCTCCGCGCCCGGCCCCACCGCCACCACCGCGGCCGGTGAGCAAGCCGACGCCGGCTCCTCCGCCGCCGGCCCCCCGGCCGAAGCCGACGCCCACCCCGACGCCGACCCCGACCCCGACCCCGAAGCCCAGCCCGGTGACCTACCCGCCGTACCACGTCCAGTCGACCGGTGCGACGGCCCCGCACCGGACCTCCCCGGTCACCTACGTCCTGCTCATCGCCGTACCCGCGATCATCGCCGTCGCCGCGTTCCGCTCGCGCTGACGGCCGGCCCACTGATTCCTGGAGGCTTCCGTTGCCGGATTGGCTTGTTCTCGTCCTCGCGATGCTCGCGGCCGTCGCCGTGGTCGTCATCATCACCCTCGTCCGTCACAAGAGGGCGGCGGAGGACGAGGATCCCTCCGAGACGCCGGACGTCATCGAGTACATGACCATGTGGATCGGCGTCATCTACGCCATCGTCCTCGGCCTGGCGGTGGCCGGCGTGTGGGAGGCCCGCAGCGCCGCCCAGGACCACGTGCAGGCGGAGGCGCAGGCGCTGCACGAGATCTACGAACGGGTGCGGGTGTACCCGCCCGACACCCGTGACCGGATCCGGGCGGACGTCGACGCCTACGTCACCCAGGTCGTCGAGAAGGAGTGGAAGGAGATGGCCGACCACGGCCGGCTCTCCGCGCAGGGCGCGGAGCTGCTCGCCCAGATCCGCCAGGACGTCACCGACTACCAGCCGAAGACCGACTTCCAGGCGCAGGCCTACCAGCCGCTGGTGGACCAGGTGGCCGCGCTCGACCAGGCCCGCAGCGCCCGTGCCGACTCGACCGGGGCGACCATGCCGAGCGTGGTGTGGGTCGGGCTGCTGACCGGAGCCGCGGTCACCATCGGCATGGTCTTCGCACTGCAGATCAGGCGCACCCGGCGCGAGCTGATCCTCGCCGGCCTGTTCTCCGCGACGATCGCCTTCATGCTGTTCCTGATCTGGGACTTCGACGAGCCGTACAGCCGGGGTATCACGGCGACCGCGCAGCCGTTCCTGAACCTCTTCCCGCACCTCAAGGGGTAGCGGCACCCCGGGGGACACCGACACCGCGCCGCGGCGCGCCACGCCGTCGGTGTCCCCCGGACGGCGCACGCATCTCCCCCGTTCGCGCTACTGCGTTCGCGCGCATGTGCGCGGCTTTCTAGCGTTCCGGTCATCGAGGTGCAATCCCGGCACCGGCGGAAACAGGTCCGCCCGCTGCTCCTCGGGGACCGGAGGAACCACCATGCGCGCGATACGCGTCGCCTCGGCCGCACTGCTGGGTCTCGGCGCCCTCGCCCTCTGCGCTCCGGTCATCCTGGCGAGCGACAGCGGCGGAGGCCTGGAGGGCGGGCGGCGGCCCCTCGGATTCCGGGTCACGCCCGCCACCGTGGCGGCGGGCGGCCGGGTGAGTCTGCACCTGGACCGGGGCGGCGGCTGCCGGGGCGCCGCGACCGTGACGTCGGGTGTCTTCGGCACCGTCCGCATCCCGTCGGAGCGGGACTCGGAGACGGCCACGGTCGACCGAACCGCGAAGTCGCGGGCGTCGTACCGGGTGACGGTCACCTGCGACGGGTCCAGCGCATCGGCCGAACTGGCCGTCGCGGGCAGCGTGCCGGCCGCACCCGCCGACGCACACGGGCTCACCGACGGACACGCCGACGCACACGGGCTCACCGACGGCCGCACCGGCGGGCGGGGCGACGCACGCCCGGACCCGGCAGGGCAGACCGGCGGGCGCGCGGACGCGCACGCGGGCGGACACACAGCCGAACACCCGGTCGGCAGCACCGCCGGCGCCGCCGACGAGCACGGCAACGGGAGCGGCGCCGAGCAGGCCGACGGGCACACCGACGGGCGCAGCGATGAGCAGGCCGGCGGGCACACCGACGGCGAGACCGACAGCCGTGCCGACGGCGGTGCGGGCGGGCGGACGGACGGCGGTTCGGCGGGTGGTTCGGTGGGTGGCCAGGGGCTCAATCCGCAGCCCCTTCCCCCCGGACACGGTGTCCAGGCCGGTCAGGGCGGCGGCAGCCTCGGCGGCTTCGACCTCCAGGAGATCGGCCTGGGCGCGGCGCTCGTGGTGGGCTCGGTCGGTACCGCGTACCGGCGCTCGCGCAGGCACGCCGGCGAGGACGGCGCCTGACCGTGGCGCGGCACGACGGATCTGTGCCCCGGTCCGCCGCGGGACGGGGGCACAGGCCCGCCGGGTCAGATCCGCTTCTCGTGCCGGCGGCGCAGCCAGAACCCGCAGCCGGCGAGCACGGCCGCGCCCACCAGGCCACCGCCGATCGCCATGTCGGTCGGCGTCGCCCCGCTGGAGACGCTGCCGCCGACCCCGCCGCGCACCCCGCCGAGCACGAAGAACGCGGACGGCCGGGTCAGGGTGCGTCCGTCGCAGCGGACGGTCAGGTCGTAGGGGCCGGGGCGGGCGTCCCGGTCGATGGTGGCGACACCGCGCGCCATGTCGCCGCCGAACGGGAAGAGCGGCGTCGTACGGAAGGCACGGGAGGTCATGACGCCGCTGCGGCAGCCGTTGACGGTGACGGTGAGCCGGGCGCCGCTGGAGATCGCCCGGGGCTGGGCGACGATGTTGCGCACGCCCTCGCCCCGGCCGTCGAAGTCGTCGAAGCGCCCCTCGTCGCCCCGGCCGCCGAACTCGTCGAACCGCCCCTCGTCACCCCGGCCGCCGAACTCGTCCCTCCCGCGCCCACCGAACTCGTCCCTCCCGCGCCCACCGAACTCGTCCCTGCCCCGTCCGCGGAAGTTGTTGTTGAAACGCCCGTCACCGTTGCCGCCCAGCCCGTATCCGGGGACGACGACTCCGGGGACCGCGACCCCGGGGACCACTCCGACACCGCCGACTCCGGGGGCGACACCGACACCCCCGACACCGCCGACACCCCCGACTCCGCCGACCCCGCCGACACCGGCACCGGGGGCCACGCCCGTCCCCCCGACGACCGGGGCCTGGGTGTTGGGCGGGCCGCCGGGGTTGCCCAGGCCGTCGGCGACGGCCGTGGGGGCGGCGGCTCCGAGCACGGCGACCACTGTGCACGCGGCCGCCAGGGCACGTGAGTTTCGCATCTCTTCCTCCGCGGAAGGCGCCCCGGGAACGGTCCCCGGTGGATCGGCGAGAAAGCACCTCCCGCCTAGACCCTCAGACGCCCGGAACACGCCCGCATGTCGAGAATGGTCCGTCCTGGTGAGGGGACACGCCGCACGAAAAGCGCACAATCGGATATTGCCGCAGGTCACGGACCGTCAGAAAAAACCTGCGAACGGCAACTCGGATGGCGCACCGGAACACCCGCGGGCCACCCGTTCGCCCGTCGCCCCGTCGCCGCACGTGCGCGGGGGACTTAGCTTTTTCCCATGCGCGAGACGGACATGAAGGCGGCCGCGTCGAGAGGGGATGGCGAATGTCTGCGTCCGAACTTTCCGAGGTGGCGGAAGAGGAGGAGCGGCGGCGGAAGCGTGCCCCGTGGGGCGTGATAGCGCTCGTTCTGCTGACCGGCCTGGCGCTCATTCGGAACGGTTCGGGAGAGTTCGACGTCGGCCCGCCGCAGCCGGCCTCGGCCGCCGCCCCGGACAGCCGTACCACGGTACCCGGCACCTTCGCCACGGCGCCCGCCGCGCTGCCGTTCGCCGCGGCCAACCGGATCCGGATCCCGGCGATCCGGGTCGACGCGCCGGTGATGCCGGTGGGGCTGGACACGGACGGCTGGATCGCGGCGCCGCCGCCGGACGACCCGAATCTCGCGGGCTGGTTCACCGGCGGGGTCTCGCCCGGCGAGAAGGGCACCTCCGTGGTGGTGGGCCATGTGGACAACACGAAGGGCCCGGCGGTCTTCTACGGGCTCGGTTCCCTGAAGAAGGGGAACCGCATCGAGGTGGACCGCCAGGACGGCAGGACGGCCGTCTTCGAGATCTACGGGATCGAGGTCTTCGCGAAGGCCGGCTTCCCCGGCGACCGGGTCTACGGTTCCAAGGGCACCCCGGAGTTGCGCGTCATCACCTGCGGCGGCGGTTTCTCCAAGCAGAACGGCTACGACGGGAACGTCGTGGTCTTCGCCCGCCTGGTCGAGGCCCGCTGAGGCCACCACCGGGCGGGCTGGGGGCGGTCACGTGCGGCGGCGCGGCACAGTCAGGTGGTAGCCGTTGTCCAGCAGGTAGGGCAGGTACTCACGCAGGGCCTGGACGCTCTGCGAGCGGTCGCCCCCGGCGTCGTGGGAGAGGACCACGACACCGGGCGCGGCGCCGTTCTCGATCGTGTCCACGATGGTGCGGGTGCCCGGTTCGGTCCAGTCGGTGCTGTCCACGGTCCAGGCCATCGGTTCCATGTCCATCTCGGCGCCGAGTTGGAAGGCGGCGCGGTTCCAGGCGCCGTAGGGGGCGCGGAACCACTGCGGGCGTTCGCCGTAGGTGTCCTCGATGGCGTCGCTGGTGCTCCTCATCTCGTCGCGGATCTCGCGGCGGTTCAGGGTGGTCAGCAGCGGATGCGTCCAGGTGTGGTTGCCCACCACATGCCCCTCGTCGGCCATCCGCGCCACCAGCTCCCGGTTCACCACGATGCACTCCCCGCACAGGAAGAACATCGCCCGCACGTCGTACCTGGCGAGGGTGTCCAGGATGTGCGGGGTGTAGTTCGGGTTGGGGCCGTCGTCGAAGGTGAGCATCATCCGCCTGCCGCTGCGGGAGATCTCCGTGATGGGTTCCTTGCGGACCTTGAGCTTGCGCGGCTTGGCGGGCGGCGGCCCGTCTCCGGTGAGCGGCTGGAGCCGGAAGGCGGAGGACTTGAGCGCCGGGCGGGCCTGCGCTCCCGCGGCCGGGACGACTCCGCCGGCCGCTTCCTCGGCGCTGCTCGCCAGCACGATGCCCGCGGTGCCGGCGGCTCCCAGAGCGGCGCCGCCGGCGAGCAGCAGCCGGCGTCGGGTGAACAACTGATCCTTCTGCATGAGTCATCAGTCGCCCGGCAGGGCGCCGCCGCAGCACATCGACACCGGTGCGGCGGCGGGAAAGCACCCGCACGGACCAGCAAAGGGAGGTTTCGGTAAGAAAAGGCCAAAAAACTCAGCGGCGGCGGACCAGCGGGAAGAGCAGCGTCTCGCGGATGGTCAGACCGGTGAGGAACATGACCAGCCGGTCGGCGCCGATGCCGAGCCCGCCGGTGGGCGGCATCGCGTATTCGAGGGCGTCGAGGAAGTCCTCGTCTAGCTCCATCGCCTCGGGGTCGCCGTCGGCGGCGAGCAGGGACTGGGCGGTGAGCCGGCGGCGCTGTTCCAGGGGGTCGGTCAGTTCGGAGTAGGCGGTGCCGAGTTCGGTGCCGAAGGCGACCAGGTCCCAGCGTTCGGCGAGCCTGGGGTCGGTGCGGTGCTGCCGGGCGAGCGGGGAGACGTCGGCCGGGAAGTCCTTGTAGAAGGTGGGCAGCTCGGTCCGCTCCTCGACCAGCCGTTCGTACATCTCCAGGACGACGTCCCCGGGCCCGTCGTCGGCGGTGTACGGCACCCCGGTCCGGTCGCAGTGCCGGTGCAGCCGCAGCAGTTCGGTGCCGGGGCCGATCTCCTCCCCCAGCACCTCGGAGACGGCCCCGTACACGGTCCTGACCGGCCAGGTGCCGGAGATGTCGTACTCGCGTCCGTCCCGGCGGACCACCGGCGAGCCGAAGGCGGCGGTCGCGGCGCCCTGGACCAGTTCGCGGGCGAGGTCGAGCATCACGTCGTAGTCGGCGTACGCCTGGTAGGCCTCCAGCATCGTGAACTCGGGGTTGTGCTTGTGGGAGACGCCCTCGTTGCGGAAGGTCCGGCCGAGTTCGAAGACCTTCTCCAGACCGCCGACGCAGAGCCGCTTGAGGTACAGCTCGGGGGCGATGCGCAAATGGAGGTCGAGGTCGTAGGCGTTGCTGTGGGTGGTGAAGGGGCGGGCGTTGGCGCCGCCGTGGATCTGCTGGAGCACCGGGGTCTCGACCTCCAGGTAGCCCCGGTCCAGGAGGCCCTGGCGCAGCGCCTGTACGGCGGTGGAGCGGGTGCGGACGACGGCGCGGGCGGCGGGGCCGGTGGCGAGGTCGAGATGGCGGCGGCGGATCCTGGCCTCGGGGTCGGTGAGGCCGCGGTGCTTGTCGGGCAGCGGGCGCAGGCACTTGGCGGTGAGCTGCCAGTCGGTGACGAAGAGGGTGGGTTCGCCCCGGTCGCTGGCGCCCGCGCGGCCGGTGGCGGTGATCTGGTCGCCGATGTCGGCGTCGGCGGTGAACCGGTCGAGGGCGGTGCCGGATCCGTCGCGGGTCAGGGCGATCTGGTGGTCGCCGGACCAGTCGCGCAGGGTTACGAAGACGATGCCGCCGAAGTCGCGGACGAGCATGATCCGTCCGGCGACGGTGGCCGTCTCGCCCTCGCGCAGGTCGGCGAGGGCGCGGGTGGGCCGTACGGTCGCGACGGGGTAGGGATCGGCACCCGCCGCCCGCAGCCGGTCCAGCTTGTGGCGCCGGACCCGGAACTGGTCCGGCAGGCCGGCGTCCGGTGCGCCGGACGCCGGCCCCTCTCCTCCGGCGGCACCGGGCGCCTGCGCGGAGGCGGCCGCCCCGGCGGGCCGCGGCCCGGGGCGCGCGTGCCCCTTTCCCCAGAGTTTGCGCAGGGACGGTACGGAGACGAACCCTTCGGCGATTCCGGAGGCGAGGCCGATCCGGGCGAGGGAGCCGGCGTCGCCGTAGCAGAGGAAGCGCGGGTACCACTCGGGTCGGTACTTGGCGTTGGAGCGGTACAGGGCCTCCAGCTGCCACCAGCGGGAGAAGAACAGCAGCAGTCGGCGCCAGAGCCGCAGCACCGGTCCGGCGCCGATGCGGGCGCCCTCCTCGAAGACCGAGCGGAAGACAGCGAAGTTCATGGAGATCCGGTGCACGCCCAGTCTGGGGGCGGCGGCGCACAGATCGGCGACCATGAACTCCATGACCCCGTTGGGTGCGGTGCGGTCCCGGCGCATCAGGTCGAGGGAGATGCCGTCGCCGCCCCAGGGCACGAAGGAGAGCAGGGCGAGCAGCCGGCCGTCCTCGGCCATGGCCTCCACCAGCAGGCAGTCGCCGTCCGCGGGGTCGCCGAGCCGGTCCAGGGCCATGGAGAAGCCGCGCTCGGTCTCGGTGTCGCGCCAGGCGTCGGCCCGGTCGACGATCTCCTCCATCTCCGTCTCGGTGAGGGCGGCGTGGCGGCGGATCCGGCAGCTGGCGCCGGTGCGCCGGACCCGGTTGACCGCCTGCCGGGTGACCCGCATCTCGCGGCCGCCGAGGTCGAAGTCGGTGACGTGCAGGATCGCCTCGTCGCCGAGTTGCAGGGCGCCGAGGCCGGCGCGGGCGTAGGCTCTGGCGCCGTCCTCGGAGGCGCCCATCACCGCGGGTGCCCAGGCGTGCCGGCGGGCCACGTCCAGCCAGCGGTCGATGGCGTGCGGCCAGGCCTCCGGGTCGCCGACGGGGTCGCCGCTGGCCAGGCAGACGCCGGCCTCGACCCGGTAGGTGACGGCGGCCTTGCCGCTGGGCGAGAAGACCACGGCCTTGTCGCGGCGGGTGGCGAAGTAGCCGAGGGAGTCCCGGTCGCCGTAGGCCTTGAGGAGAGCGCGGATGCGGGCCTCCTCGTCGCCGTGCAGGGCGGCCTCCAGGCGCTGCGAACGGAACAGGGTGGCGGCGGCGTTGAGCAGGGCGAGGGCGCCGAAGAGGCCGAGCAGGAAGGCGACGAAGCGGGGCGGTCGGCCGCCGTAGCTGCGGACGGAGACCAGGCCGCCGCAGACCCGGTCGGCCGCCCAGGCCAGGTGCTGGCCGTGCGGGAGCGAGCCGGGGAAGAGCGAGACCAGGCCCCAGCCGGCCAGGATGGCCACCACCAGGCCGATCAGCAGGACGGCGAGGGCACGGCGTACGGCGGCCCGGCGGGAGGCGGCGTAGAACTCACGGCGAGCCGTGATCAGCAGGGCCAGCGCGAGTCCGCAGACCACCAGTGAGCTGAACGAGTACCAGTCGAAGCCGAAGGCGACGGTGAGGACGTCGGCGAGCACCAGCAGGCCGAGGTAGATCACCACCAGCCACCAGGCGACCTTCTTGCGGGCGGCGGTGGCGCCGCCGAGCAGGAACAGGAAGACCGCGTAGGCCAGGTTGGGGCTGACGGGCACCACGACGGCGTCGACGAAGTGCACGACCGGATGGAGCAGCACGCGCATCGGGGCGATGAAGGAGAGCAGGGCGCACAGCAGGGCGAGGGCGCCGAAGAACGTCCCGAAGGCCTCCGGCACCCAGGTCAGCCGCCTGCCGCGGGGCGGGCGTGTCGGGCCCGCCGGCTCTCGACCCGTGGCGGGCTCCACGGCGGCACTCATGTCTCCGACTCTAGGAAGCCTCCGCCCGCCCCGCCCGCCGAACAGGCGCCCCCGGACCCGGCCGGGTCCGGCTCGCCCGGTGGGCGCCCGCGGGTTGTGCGTGGGTGCTCGCGCAGTTCCCCGCGCCCCGTTGAGAGGCGTGCACCTGGCGCCCCTCTTCAAGGGGCGCGTGCTACTGCGCGAACAGCCCCCACCGGGCCCGCGCCCGAACACCGCACGGCCGACCCGGCGGGACGCCCCGGGCACTGGCCGGACGGGGGGATTCCGATAGCCTCGGAGCGTGGCGGAACAACACCAGTTCGAGCGGGGCACGGACGGGCCCAAGGTCATCGTGGTCGGCATGGACGGCTCGGAGTCCTCGTGGCGGGCGGCCTCCTACGCCGCCGGTCTGGCCCGCCGGCAGCACGCGCTGCTGGCCGTCGTGTACGTCCAGCCGGTGCTGGCGGCCGGCGCGGCGCTCGGGGCGCCGGTGGCGGAGACCACCGACGAGATCGCGGAGGACCTGGTCGGCCAGATCCGGGAGGCGACCGAGCGGCTCAGGGGGATATTCGAGGTCCGCTGGGAGTTCCACACCTTCCGCGGCGACGCCTACAACGGGCTGGTCAAGGCGGCCGACGAGCTGAAGGCCGACGCGGTCGTGGTGGGCGCCTCCGAGCAGGCCGGCCACCGCTTCATCGGCTCCGTCGCGATCCGTCTGGTGAAGGCGGGACGGTGGCCGGTGACGGTCGTGCCGTAGGGGTCTCCCGGGGGAGCAGCAGCGGGGTCGCCAGGAGCAGGATCCCGGCGAGGGCGATGGCGGTGCGCGGCCCGGTGAGGCTCGCCAGCAGGCCCCACAGGGCGGTCAGGGCGGCGGTGGTGGCCTTGCCGGTGACCGACCAGGCGGACAGGGTGCGGGCGACCCGGTCGTCCGGGGTGTGCTCCAGTCGGCGGGTGGCGTACACCGGGCTGTAGACGGCGGAGCAGGTGATCACCCCGGCCTCCAGGACCATCACCAGCAGCAGGCCGGGCAGGCCGGGCCCGACGAAGGCCAGCCCGAGGGGCCAGACGGCGCGCAGGGCGCTCGCGGTGCGCAGCACCCGCCACTGCCCGTGCCGCGCGACCAGCGGCCGGGCGAGCCGGGCGCCGAGCAGGCCGCCCAGGCAGGGCACGGCGAAGGCGAGGCCGTACTGCCAGGGGGCGAAGCCGAGCGGGCCGAGCATGAGGACGGCCAGCGGCGGCGCGGCGACCATGATCAGGGCGTTGCCCGCGAGGCTGTTGAGGAAGAGGGGCCGCAGGGTGGGGCTGGTGAGGATGTGCCGCCAGCCGTCGAGCAGGTCCGCGGCGCGCAGCCGCTGCACCTCCCGGGGGGCGGGGCGGGGCTCGCCGCCGCCGACCGCCCGGATGCCGAGCGCCGACAGCAGGAAGCTGACCGCGTTCGCCGCGACGGTGGTCACGGGCCCGAACAGGCCGATCGCGGCGCCGCCGAGGGGCGGTCCGAGGACCAGCGCGGTCCAGTTGGTGGACTCGAACCGGGCGTTCGCGGTGAGCAGCCGGTCGGCCGGGACGAGGGACTTCAGGAAGGCGCCGGAGGCCGCGTTGAAGGTGATGTCGGCGGCCGCGACGACCACCGAGACCAGCAGCAGCTGGCCGAGGCCCAGGGCACCGAGCGCGTACGTGGCCGGCACGGTGAGCAGCGCGGCGAACCGGACCAGGTCCATCGCCGTCATCACCGGCCGCTTGCGCCGGAACTCCACCCAGGGCCCGAGCGGCACCGCCGCCAGCGCGCCGACGGCGGGCCCGGTCGCGGCGAGCAGCGCCACTTCGGCGGGCCCGGCGTGCAGGGCGATGACCGCGATCACCGTGAAGGCGTCGAAGGCCAGCCAGGTGCCGAGCGCACTCACCGAGTACGCGGCCCACAGCCATCCGAACCGCCGTCCCATGCACAACCTCCCGTTGATCCGGGACATGAAAACGCGCAGGTGGCCGCCGAATCAAACAACCTGCGGGCCCGCTGCCACAACCATCGGTTGTACGGTGTGGCGGTGGACCTCACCGCCGTGCGCACCTTCGTCGCCGTGGCCGACTCCGGGCAGTTCCAGGAGGCCGCGGCCGTGCTGGCGGTGACCCAGCAGGCCGTGTCCAAGCGGATCGCGGCGCTGGAGAGGGAGTTGGGGGTGCGGTTGTTCACCCGGACCGCCCGGGGCGCCGAGCCGACCGTCGACGGCCGGGCCTTCCTGCCGTACGCCCGCGAGCTGTTGCTGGCCGCGGAGCGGGCCGCCGCCTCGGTGGGGCGGGGGCGGCGCCCGCTGCGGGTCGACGTGGTGGGCGCCCGGCTGGCCCCGGCGGCGCTGCTGCGCGGCTTCCACGAGGCGCACCCGGACCTCGCCCTGGACGTCGTGACCCTCTTCGACGTGGACTCGGCGCTCACCGCGCTGCGCTCCGGTGCGGTCGACGCGTCCTTCCGGGCGGTGGCCATGCCCGGCCGGCCGCTGCCCCGGGGCGTCGAGGCCGTCCGGGTGTACGACGAGCCGCTCCAGCTGCTCACCGGTCCGGGGCACGTGCTGGCCGGCCGGAGCTCGGTCGCGCTCGCGGAGCTGGCCGGGCACCGGATCTGGATGCCGGGGATCGTCGAGGGAACCGAGTGGGCCGCGTACTACGCCTCGCTCGCCGCCGCGTTCGGCCTCACCATCGACTCCTCCGGCCCCAACTTCTCCGGTGCGCTGCAGGACGCGCTCGCCGGCTCCGCCACCCTGACCACCCTGGTCAGTGAGCGGACCGCGCTGACCTGGCCGGACGGCCACGATCTGCGCCGGATCCCGCTGGTCGACCCGACGCCCCTCTACCCGCACTTCCTGCTCTGGTCCGCCGCCAACCCGCACCCCGCGCTCCCCGCCCTGCGCACCCATCTGGAGGCGGCCCGCCCTCCGCGCACCGCCGCCCGGGCCTGGACGCCCGGCTGGGCCGAGACCGTGCGTGGCGTCTTCCGTCCCTGATGCCCCTGGGTCATCATGATCGGCCGTCAGCCGTTCGCGATCGGCGAAGAGGTGAGGCACATGGCCAGGCTCCGCATGGGTGAAGGCATTCTCCGCCGCAAACCCATCGAACACATCGAGGAGACGGAGGTCACCGAGGGCCCTCAGCTGGAGAGATCGCTCGGGTTGGCACAGCTGACCGCGATCGGGGTGGGCGGCATCATCGGCGCGGGCATCTTCACCCTCGCCGGCACGGTCGCCAACGAGACGGCGGGGCCCGCCGTCCTGGTGTCCTTCCTCATCGCCGGCGTGGCGAGCGCCTGCGCCGCGCTGTCGTACGCCGAGTTCGCCGGGCTGATCCCCAAGGCGGGGTCGGCCTACACGTACGGCTACGCGGTGCTCGGCGAGTTCGCGGGCTGGTTCATCGGCTGGGACCTGCTCCTGGAGTACACGGCGATCGTGGCGGTGGTCGCCATCGGCATCTCCGGCTACTTCGGCTTCCTGGTCGAGGAGATGGGCGCGCACCTGCCGCACTGGATGCTCGGCGCCCCCGGCACCGGGGCCGGTCACCGCGTGGACCTGTTCGCCGCGCTCCTCTGCCTGCTGATCGCGTACCTGCTCAACCTCGGCATCCGCAGCGCGGCCCGCTTCGAGACCTTCGTGGTGGTGCTCAAGGTGCTGGTGGTCCTGGTGGTGATCGGCGTCGGTGTGTTCCACATCGACTCGGCGAACTACCACCCCTTCTTCCCGTTCGGCGTCAGCGGCGCCTTCACCGGAGCGGCGACCGTGTTCTTCGCGGTCTTCGGCTACGACGCGATGTCCACGGCGGCCGAGGAGTCGAGGGACGCGCAGCGGCACATGCCGAAGGCGATCATCTACTCGCTGGCGATCTCGATGGTGCTCTACGTGGCGGCCTGCCTGGTCCTGACGGGCATGCAGAACTACAAGGACATCGACCCGGAGAGCGGATTCTCCACGGCGTTCAAGTCGGTGGGGCTGAGCGGTCTCGCGGACGTGATCGCGGTGGGCGCGATCATCGGCATCCTGACCGTCATGTTCACGTTCATGCTGGGGGTGACCCGGGTGTGGTTCAGCATGTCGCGGGACGGGCTGCTGCCCGGCTGGTTCGCGAAGACGCACCCGACGCGGCACGTGCCGACCCGGGTGACCTGGATCGTCGGGGTGGCCTCGGCGCTGCTCGCCGGGTTCGTGCCGATCGGCGAGGCCGCCGAACTGACCAACATCGGCATCCTGCTGGCGTTCGTGGTGGTGTGCACGGCGGTGATCGTGCTGCGCTACCGGCAGCCGGAGCTGCCGCGCACCTTCCGTACGCCGTGGATGCCGTTCGTGCCGGCGCTGGGTGTCGTCTTCTCGGTCTGGCTGATCACGTTCCTGAAGTGGCAGACCTGGGTGCGGTTCGCGGTCTGGTTCGTGATCGGGTGCGTGATCTACTTCGGCTACTCGTACAAGAGGTCGCGACTGGCCGGGCGTTAGAGGTCGCGGAGGAAGCCGAGCAGGAGGTCGTTGAACTCCGCCGGCCGCTCCAGGTTCGGGTAGTGGCCCGTGCCCGCGACGATCTCGGCCCGGCCGTGCGGGACCTCGCGGGCCAGGCGGTCGGCGGCGGCGAGCAGCTCGGCGGGTTCCAGGCCGCCGTTGACCGCGAGCACCGGGACGTCGATCTTCGGCACCCGGGACCAGGAGTCGGTCACGCGCACCAGCAGGTCGGGCTCGTCCGGCGTGTGCTTCGCGATCGTGTGCAGGGCCAGCTCCCGCAGCCGGCGCGGGATCTCCGGGTCTACGGCGTCGAGGGTGCGGTGCTCGCCCGCCACGACCCGCACGAAGGCGTCGAGCCAGCCCTCTGTGTCACCGGCGCCCAGCGTGCGGGCGTACTCGGCCTGGAGTCGCGTGTGCCAGGGGTCCGTGTACCGGAAGTCGCCGGTGGCCGCCCCGCAGGTGACCACCGCCCGGACCAGCTCGGGGTGTTCCAGCACGGTGTCGGTGGCGATGACCCCGCCCATGGAGACGCCGACCAGGACGGCGGGCCCGGCGTCCAGCCGGCGCAGGAGTTCGGCGAGGTCGTCGGCCCAGCGGAACGGCCTGCTCGCGTTGGCGGAGAACCCGTGGCCGCGCACGTCCGAGGCGATCACCCGGTACCTGTCGGTCAGTGCCGGGAGCTGCCGGTACCAGAAGCGGTGGTCGACGTATCCGGCGTGGAGCAGGACCACCGGGTCGCCGGAGCCGGTGTCGAGGTAGGCGAGGTCGCCGTCGGAGGACGGGAGGAAGCGGACGTCCACAGCATCATTCATGACAACCAAGGTGTCATCTTCCCGGGATTTTGACAACCTGGTTGTCATCTTGCCGGAGGTGCATGATGGCCGGGTGAACGACATCGACAAGCCCCTTGCCCCCGACGAGCTGGGCGAGCGCATCACCGAGGTGTTCGACCTGATCGGCCCGCTCTACCGGCGCGCCTTCCGCAAGGTCGAGCAGGGCGAGCAGATCGAGGGCGCCTCGGTCGGGGTGCGCTCGGTGCTGGACCTGCTGCGCCGCTACGAGCCCATGACGGTGCCGCAGATGGGCCGGATCATGGCGCTGAGCCGTCAGTTCGTGCAGCGCATGGTGAACGACGCGGTGGCGCGCGGCTGGGCAGAGGTCACCCCCAACCCGGCGCACCAGCGCTCCTCCCTGATCCGGCTCACGGAGGAGGGCCGGGCGACCATCACCGCGGTCCTCGCCCGCGAGCACGCCCTGAACCGGCAGGTCGGCGGCGATCTGACCGACGCCGAGATCACGGCGTGCGTGCGCGTGCTGAAGCAGCTGCTGGCGACCTTCGACCACGTCGACGTGGAGTGACCGCCACCGCGTCGTGCCGCTACTCCCCCATGATCAGCCCGTCCTTGGCGGCCCCTCGGCTGAGCACGACGTCGCGGATGGCGTCCCGGGCGGCGGTGAAGTCCGCGCCCTGGTCGATGGCCGCGTTGAGGTTCACCACCCGGCCGGCGTCGAGGTCGTACAACTGGGGGATGAACTCGGCCTTGGCCACCTCCCAGCGGCCGCCCGGCCGGGTGGGCGGGGTGAAGGTGAAGCGGGCGAGGGTGGACTCGTTGCCGCGCGGGTCCTGGCGGCCCTCGCCGTTGTACATCTCGCCGGCCAGCTGGTCGCCGAGGCCGTAGACCACCCAGGTGCCGTTGACCTTCTCGTACGCCTGCGGGACGTGGGCGTGGGTGCCGAGGATCAGGTCGATGTCGGGGCGGCCGCCGGTGCGCGCGGCGGTGAGGTCCTTGGCGAGGGTGAGCTGCTGCTGGTCGGGGGCGTCGGTGCCGTCGGTGCCCCAGTGCACGGAGACGACGACCACGTCGGCGCCGGCCTGCCGGGCGGCGCGGGCGTCGGCGAGGATGCGGTTCTCGTCGAGGAGGCCGACGGCCCATGGCTGGCCGGGCGGCAGCAGGTTGCCGTTGACGTCGTAGGTGTAGGAGAGCTGGGCGACTTTGGCGCGGCCCGCCTTCATCAGGGTGAGGGTGCCGGCCTCGGTGTCGGTACGGGCGGTGCCGGAGTGCCTGAGGCCCACCCGGTCCAGGGCCGCGAGGGTGCGCTGGATACCCGCGGCGCCGTCGTCGAGGGCACGGTCGGAGGCGGTGGAGCAGCCGTCGTAGCCGGTGGCGGCGAGGGCGTCGGCGAGCTGCGGCGGGGAGGTGAGGCCGGCCTGGTCGCCGTCCCCGCCGGTGACCGTCGCCAGGTGACAGAGTGCCAGGTCGGCCCGGGAGACGACGGGTGCGACGCCGGCGAGCATCGGGCGGAAGTCGTAGCCGTTGCCGCCCGCGTCGAAGTTCGCGTGGTCGGTCGCGGACTTCTGCGGCATCACGTCACCGGAGGCGACGAGGGTGAAGCCGGTCGCGGGCACGGCGGGCGCCGGGTGCGGGGGCGGGGCGGCGCGCTCCTCCCGCACGTGGTTCTGACAGGCGGCCGCGGCGGCGAGGAGGGCGGTCAGGGCCAGGGCCGCCTGGCGTCTGCGATTGATCATCAGGAGCACCCCAGAGTCGCAAGCCTTGTCCGATTTACAGATCAATGGGTACGAAGGTGGAGGCGACCGCAAACAACCCGGGCGTCCCGATTGACCCATCCGGGTCGAGTACGGGGGCTGACGGACCGTTCGTCGCACCGTTCACCGACACGATCGACCGTCCGCCGCACATCCCGGCACACCCCCTGTCCGCCGGCCGGGCCCTGCGATGCCATACGGCCATGACGGCCGGAACCACCCTTCCCCACGGGACGACGACCGCCGAGCACGAGCTCGTCGCGCTCCAGCGCGAGCACGGCCGACCGCTCTTCGCGCTGCTGCTGCGGCTCAGTGACGGGGACCGGCAGCGGGCCGAGGACCTCGTCCAGGAGACCCTGGTGCGCGCCTGGCAGCACCCGGAGGCGCTGCGCGCCGAGGCCTTCGACTCCGCGCTGCCCTGGCTGCTGACCGTCGGCCGGCGGCTCGCGATCGACGCGCGCCGGGCCCGGCGGGCACGCCCCGCCGAGGTGCCCGACGCCGTCCTGGAGAACGCCCGCGCCACCGGAGACCACGCCGAACAAGCCGCCGCGGCGCTCGATGTCCGGGAGGCTGTGAAGACTCTCACTCCGGAACACCGTGAAGTCCTGGTGCTGGTGTATTTCCAGGGGGCGAGCGTGGCGGAAGCCGCCCAGACCCTCGGGATTCCCCCCGGTACCGTGAAGTCGCGCGCGTACTACGCGCTGCGCGCCCTGCGCCGGGTTCTGCCCGGCTACGCACCCGACCTGGGATGAAACCGCAAGCAGAGCAAAGCCTTTGCAAAGCGCCTTGCTGAGGACCATGTCTGAGCAATCTGCTGTCTTCATCCGTGTTCCGCACCGGGAGAGAGACGGCCCCGGGGTCGGGGCCACGCGCGCACCGGAGGAAGGCAGGACGGGATGCTGCACAGAGGTCAAGAGAGCACGGACGGGGCCGGAAGCGGGGAACTGGCGGTCCCGATGGCGTGGCTGTACGCCGAGTACATCGCCGACGAGTTGCTGCGCACCGGCGACCTCATGCCGCCGACGTCCTTCGAGTTCCGGGCCGGCCGGGACGCGCTGGCGCTGACCGTCTTCCTCTCCGACACGGACGGCGAACTGTCGGGCATCCGGGTCGTCTCCCAGTTGGAGAACTGGCTCTCGCTGACGGCGTACGACCAGCCGTGGCAGGAGTGGGTGCGCGCACGCATGACCGCGCTGGCCGCCGAGTCGGGGCCGTCACCGGACCTGGATCTGGCCGCGGCGGCCTGGCGCTGGCTGGAGGAGACCGAACTGCTCGCGCCCGACCTGGACGCGGTGCCGGGCGGCGGCGCGGTGTTCGGCGAGGACGACGGACCGAAGGTGTGGACCCCCGCCTGGCGGCTCGGACTCCCCCTCGGACATCTCGCCATCCATCTTTTCTGATTCAGGACCAATCCGCGGGCCCGGCCGCTCCGAATCCGTTGATTACGATTCTGTACGTGGCTTGAGTGAAACGGCTGCCGACTGCGTACGGGTGGGAGCAAGGAACAACGAGTAACCCCCACCCGCACCCATCGGCACGAGGATTCGGCATGAGGTCCCTGGAAAGGCATCGCGACGTCGGCGCGTACGCGCTCGGCGTGCTGGACGAGGCGGAGGCCTTCCGCTTCGAGGACCATCTCATGGAGTGCCCCAGCTGCACGGCACACGTGACCGAGTTCGGCCCCGCCGCGCGGCAGTTGATGCTGTACCGCCGGGCCACGCCGCGCTTCGTGCACCCCATGGCGCAGCCCGGCCCCCGGCTGCTCGACCGGCTGCTCGCCGAGGTCGCGACCCGGCACCGGGCCAAGCGCCGGCGGCTGCTGTACGGCCTGGCCGCCTCGGTGGTCCTCGCGGTCGCCGGCTCCGGCATCGTCGCCTACGTCGGTCACGACGCCCCGCCGGCCGTACAGGTCACCGCGGCCACCGACGCACGCTCGGGCATCTGGGCGCAGGTGACGTCGCAGGCCACGGACTCGGGCAGCACCATCGAGCTGCAGGTGAAGGACTCGGACGGAGCGCGCTCCTGCCGCCTGGTCGCGGTCGGCGACGACGGCTCGGAGCAGATCGTGACCACCTGGGCGGAGCGCAGCCACGACGCCCGGGTGAGCACCATGACGGGCGGCTCCTCGATGCACCCGGACGAGATCGACCGCTACGAGGTGCGCAACTCCGACGGGCAGTTGCTGGTCACTCTGGATCCCAAGTGAGCGCCGGTCACCGCAGCAGCCGGGACATCCGGCGGTCCGCGAGCGGCTTGCCGCCGGTCTGGCAGGTCGGGCAGTACTGCAGCGAGGAGTCGCTGAAGGAGACCTCGCGGATGGTGTCGCCGCAGACCGGGCAGGGCTCGCCGGTCCGGCCGTGCACCCGCAGCCCGCTCTTCTTCTCGGCCTTGAGCCGCCCCGCCGCCAGGCCGTGGGAGCGCTCCACCGCTTCGGTGAGGGTGGTGCGCAGCGCCTCGTACAGCCGGTGCGCCTCCTCGGGGGTCAGGGACGCGGCCCGTTTGAACGGGGACATCCTCGCCGCGTGCAGGATCTCGTCGCTGTAGGCGTTGCCCACCCCGGCGATCAGGCTCTGGTCGCGCAGGGCGCCCTTCAGCTGCCGTCGCTCGTCCGCCAGCAGGGCCGTCAGGCGGGCCTCGTCGAAGTCGGCGGCGAGCGGGTCGGGGCCGAGCCGGGCGATCCCGGGGACGTCCCGCGGGTCGTGGACGATGTACACGGCCAGCTTCTTCTGCGTGCCGGCCTCGGTGAGGTCGAAGCCCGCACCGGTCTCCAGCGCCGCCCGCAGCGCCAAGGGGCCCTTTCCGGGCCGGGGGAGCCCGTCGGGCAGCCGGTCCTTCCACTGGAGCCAGCCCGCGCGGGCCAGATGGGTCACGAACCGCAGTCCGCGGTCGCCCTCGACGTCCAGGAACTTGCCGTGCCGGTGGACGGCGACGACCTCGCTGCCCTCGAAGGCGCCGACCGGCGGGTCGTACGTCTTCAGGACGCTGACGGCGACCGGCAGCACGCGCACGACCTGGTGGCCGACCAGGTGCTCGGTCAGGAACTCCTTGAGCGCTTCGACCTCGGGCAGTTCGGGCATGCGTCCAGGGTGCCACCGGTGGCCCGGACGCAGCGCCTGAAGTGCCGCGTCGGGTCGTCCTACGGCTGCGGTCCGGTGGGGGCTGGTCGCGCCCACGCGGCGGAGCCGCACATGTCCCAGCCCCGCGCCCCTTACGGGGCGCCCATGCGGAACTCGCACCAGACCGCCTTGCCGCCGCCGCGCGCCTCCACACCCCACACGTCGGAGATCCGGTCGACGAGCAGCAGCCCCCGTCCGGAGACCCCGTCCTCGCCCGCCTCGCGGCGGCGCGGCAGGGCGCTGGAGGAGTCCTCCACCTCGACGCGCAGCCGGCGCTCGCCGCCGCCGAGGACCCTGAGGGTGACGATCGCGGGCCCCTCGGTGTGCATCAGCGCGTTGGTGATCAGCTCGTCGGCGACCAGCTCGATCTCGTCGGCGCGGTCCTGGGCGCCCCAGGCGAGGACGGCGGCGCGGACCATGTGCCGGGCCAGGGCGAGCGCCTCGGGGTCGCCGGAGGCCACGTGCTGCTGGAGGCGGCCGACGGCCTGCGCGGTGTCCGAGCCGCGGCGGCGCAGCAGGAGCAGGGCCACGTCGTCGTCACCGCCGCGTTCGTCGGCGATCTCGATCAGCCGGTCGGCGAGCGCGCGCACGTCCTCGGGGCCCGAGGCGACCTGCTCGATCAGGGCCTGGATCCCGTCGCCCAGGTCCTTGCCGGGCTGTTCCACGAGGCCGTCCGTGCACAGCAGCAGGGTCTCGCCGGGGTCGAGCTCCAGGGTGGACACCGGGTATTCGAGGCTGCCGAACTCGGCGGACAGGCCGAGCGGCAGGCCGCCCTCGACGGGCACCCGGCGGCAGTCGCCGTCGGCGGCGCGGACCAGCGGGTCGATGTGCCCGGCGCGGACCACCTGGACGACCCCGGTGGCCAGGTCGGCCTCGGCGTACAGGCAGGTGGCGAAGCGGTCGGTGTCGAGCTCGTCCAGGAAGACGGAGGCGCGGGCCATCACGGTGGCCGGGGCGTGGCCCTCGGCGGCGTAGGCGCGCAGCACGATGCGCAGCTGGCCCATGACGGCCGCCGCGTGCGTGTCGTGGCCCTGGACGTCGCCGATGACCGCGCCGACCCGGCCGCCGGGCAGCGGGATCAGGTCGTACCAGTCGCCGCCGATGTCCCGGCCCAGGGAGCCGCCGGCGCTCGCGGAGCGGTAGCGGACGGCGACGTCGGCGCCGGGGACGCTGGGGATGGTGCGCGGCAGCATCGCCTGCTGGAGGCCCTGGGCGAGGTCCTTCTCCTGTTCGAAGAGCATGGCCCGCTGCAGGCTCTGCGCGATGCTGCTGCCCAGGGCGACCAGGACGGCTCGTTCCTCCGCGGAGAAGCCGAGCCGGTCGCTGTAGAGCAGGCCCATGGCGCCGATCGGGCGGGCCTGGGCGATCAGGGGCAGGTAGGCGGCCGAGGTGATGTGCAGGCTGGTGATGTGCGGCCACAGGACGGGGTAGCCCTCGGCGAACGCCTCCGGTGACTCGATGAAGCACGGGCTGAGGGTCCGCACCACCTCGCTCATCGGGTACGGCTCGTCGATCCGGGTGATCCGGGTGCCGGGCACGAAGCTGCCGGCCGGCCCCTCGGCGACCAGCCGGATCCGGCCGGCCTCGACCAGGCCCATCACCAGACTGGTCGCGCCCAGGTTGGGGATGCCGTGGGTGTCCTTGAGGACGTCGATGACCTCCTGGACGCTGCTGGCGTGGGCGAGGGCGGCGGTGACGGCCTGGACGACGCCGGTCTGCCGGCGCAGCGCCTGCCCCTGGGCGTCGCGCAGACTGCGGGCCTCGCTGTCCTCCAGCTCCTGGGTGGCGTCCCGGACGATGCCGACGACCCGGCGCGGGCGTCCGGTCCCGTCGCGCCGGATGTAGCCCTGGGTGTGGGTCCAGCGGGAGGTGCCGTCCCGGCACCGGATGCGGAAGTACGCCCCGTAGTTCTCGCTGCCGTCCTTGATGGCCCGGGACACCACCGCGTCCAGCCTGCTGGACTCGGCCGGGGGAACCCGCGCGGCGAGGTTCTCGGGGCGGCCGTCGTACTCCTCGGGGGTCAGGTCGAACACCTCGTACGCCTGGGCGTCCATGTGGAACAGGCCGGCGTCGAGGTCCCAGTCGAAGGTGCCCATGCGGTTGAGCGCCAGGATCGGGTGGTCCGGGTGGGCGGGCCAGTCGTCCGGGAGTGACGGAGCGCTCGCTCCCCGATCAGCCATGGGGCCACCATGCCAGGGGAACCCCGGCCGGGCAATTTGTCCATGTTTATCCGCTTCACTCGCCCGGGTTACGCAACCGGGGAGGCGCGGTACACAGGGTGACGAGGCCCGCGCCGCACCGGGGCCGCACCATGGAGACAGGCAGGAGCGCACGACCGTGGACTGGTTCACCGCACCCGGGTACTGGCTGAGCCGGCTGGTCTTCCAGCGGGCCCTGGCGGGCGTGTACCTCTGCGCGTTCCTGGCGGCGGCGCTGCAGTTCCGGGCCCTGCTGGGCGAGCGCGGGATGCTGCCGATCCCGCGCTTCGTGGCACGGGCCCCGTTCCGCCGGGCGCCGAGCCTGTTCCACCTGCACTACTCGGACCGCTTCTTCGCGGGCTGCGCCTGGGCGGGCTGCGCGGTGTCGGCGGCCCTGCTGGCCGGAGCGGACGCCGAACTCCCGCTGTGGGCCGCGATGCTGCTGTGGCTGATCCCCTGGGCGCTGTACCTCTCGATCGTCAACGTCGGCCAGACGTGGTACGCGTTCGGCTGGGAGTCCCTGCTCCTGGAAGTCGGCTTCCTGGCCGTGTTCCTGGGCAACGACGAGGTGGCCCCGCCGGTCCTCGTGCTCTTCCTGCTGCGCTGGATCCTGTTCCGGGTGGAGTTCGGGGCGGGCCTGATCAAGATGCGCGGGGACGCCTGCTGGCGCAAGCTGACCTGCCTGCACTACCACCACGAGACGCAGCCGATGCCGGGCCCGCTGAGCTGGTTCTTCCACCACCTCCCCGGGCCGGTGCACAAGGCGGAGGTGGCCGCGAACCACCTGACCCAGCTGGTGGTGCCGGTCCTGCTGTTCACCCCGCAGCCGATCGCGACGGCGGCCGCGTCCCTCATGATCCTCACCCAACTGTGGCTGGTGGTCTCCGGCAACTTCTCCTGGCTGAACTGGATCACCATCGTCCTGGCCCTGTCGGCGGTCCGGTTCCCCACCGAGCGCCGGGCCGCACCGCCCGTCCCGCTCTGGTACGAGGTGGTCGTCCTCGCCGTGACCGCGCTGCTCCTCTTCCTGAGCTACCGCCCGGTGGTGAACATGGTCTCCCGCCGCCAGGTCATGAACCGCTCCTTCGACCCGCTGCACCTGGTCAACACCTACGGCGCGTTCGGCAGCGTCAGCCGGATCCGCTACGAGGTGGTGGTCGAGGGCACGCTGGACGGCACACCGCGCGAGGACTCGGACTGGCGGGAGTACGAGTTCCGGGGCAAGCCGGGCGATCCCCGGCGCTGGCCGCGCCAGTTCGCGCCCTACCACCTCCGCCTGGACTGGCTGATGTGGTTCGCCGCCCTCTCCCCCGCCTACGCCGGCGACTGGTTCGGCGGCCTGGTGGAGCGCCTCCTGGAGAACGACCGCGACACGTTGCGGCTGCTGCGCCGCTCCCCCTTCCCGCCCGACGAGCCCCCGCGCTTCGTCCGCGCCCGCCTCTTCCGCTACCGCTACACCACCTGGCGGGAGCTGCGGGAGACGGGCGCGTGCTGGGAGCGGACGTACGTGCGCGAGTACCTGCCGCCGACGCGGCTGGCCGGGACGGCTCAGAGGCCGTAGACGCGGGTGGCGGTGGTCTCGAAGACAGCGGTGCGGTCGGCCGGGGCGACCAGCCGGGTCGCCGCGTCGAAGACCTCGCCGTAGGTCCCGGCCAGGGTGCACACCGGCCAGTCCGAGCCGAACATCAGGCGATCCGGGCCGAAGGCGTCCAGCACCGTCTCGGCGTACGGGCGCAGGTCGTCGACGGTCCAGGAGGCGGGGTCGGCCTCGGTGACCATGCCGGAGAGCTTGCAGACGGTGTTGGGCAGCGCGGCGAGGGCGCGGACCGCGCCGGCCCAGGGTTCCAGGGCGCCGGCGGCGATGGGGGGCTTGCCCAGATGGTCCAGGACGAAGGTGAGTCCGGGGTGGTTCGCGGCGGCCTCGGCGGCGGCCGGGAGCTGGTGGGCCAGGACGACGAGGTCGTAGACCAGACCCGCGTCCGCGAGCGCGGCCAGGCCCCGGGCGACGTCCGGGCGCAGCAGCCACCGCGGGTCGGGTTCGCCCTGGACCTGGTGGCGGATGCCTTTCAGGTAGGGACCGCCGGGGAGTTCGCGCAGGCGGGCCAGTTCGTCGGCGATGTCCGGGCGGGTCAGGTCGGTCCAGCCGACGACCGCGGCGACGAGTTCGTGGCGGTCGGCGAGGGCGAGGAACTCGGGCGTCTCCCCGGGGACGGTGACGGTCTGGACGAGGACCGTCCGGGTGACTCCCGCCGCCCGCGCCTCGGGGGCGAGGTCGGCGACCGTGAAGTCGCGCCGGAGCGGGCTGTCCTCGGGGATCCAGTCCTGGTCCCGTACCGACAGGTCCCAGACGTGGTGGTGGGCGTCCACGGTCACGGCAGCTCCCACACCACCGGCAGGCCGACCCCCGAATCCGCCTCGGAGTAGTCGTGGACGACGTTGGTCCAGGAGGTGGCGCCGGCGGCGCGGATGGCGTCGGTGAGTTCGACGGGGACCTCGCGGTGCGCGGCCTCGTACGCGGCGATGCGGTCCGGGTGCACCTTGGTGTGCAGGGCGACTCTCATGACGGGTCCTGAGGGGGTACGGGAGCGTCGGCGGGCAGCAGGGCGCCGGCGCGCAGCTCCTGCCAGAAGGCGGCGGGGACAGGGGTGGCGAACTGCCGTGCGCCGTCCGTGACCTCGTCCGCCGAGCGGGCGCCGACCAGGACGCCCGCCACGGCGGGGTGGGCCGCGCAGAAGGCGAGGGCGGCGGCGCGCAGCGTGGTGCCGTGCCGCTCCGCGAGCGCCTTGAGGCGCAGGGCGCGGGACAGCAGGTCGTCGGAGACCCGGGCGTAGTCGTAGGTGGCGTCGGCTCTCGGGTCGGCCAGCAGGCCGGAGTTGAAGGCACCGCCGATCACCACCGAGACGCCGCGCTCCTCGGCCGCCGGGAGCAGGTCGCTGAGGGCGCTCTGGTCGAGCAGGGTGTAGCGGCCGGCGCACAGCACCACGTCGACGTCGGTGTCCCGGACGAACCGGGTGAGCATGGCGGTCTGGTTCATGCCGGCGCCGATCGCGCCGACGACGCCCTCGGCACGGAGCCGTTCCAGGGCCGGGTAGCCCTCGCGGAAGGCCTGTTCTGCGTGGTCGTCGGGGTCGTGCAGGTACACGACGTCGACCCGGTCGAGGCCGAGCCGCTCCAGGCTGGCCTCCAGGGTGCGGCGGATGCCGTCGGCGGTGAAGTCCCAGACCCGCCGGTGGGTGTCGGGCACGGCGAAGCCGTGGGCGAGGTCGTCGCCGTCGCCGGGCCCCGGCTCCAGCCGGCGGCCGACCTTGGTGGAGAGGGTGTACGCGTCCCGGTCGTAGGGCCGCAGTGCCTCGCCGAGCCGCCGTTCCGACAGCCCCAGGCCGTAGTGCGGGGCGGTGTCGAAGTAGCGGATGCCCTGCTGCCAGGCGGCGGTGACCGTGTCGTACGCCTGCTGGTCGGAGAGTTCGGTGTAGAGGTTGCCGATCACGGCGGCGCCGAGGCCCAGCGGGCTGACCTGGACGCCGCTGCGGCCGAGGGGGTTCACTGGCCCACCGGCCGCAGCCGGAGGCCCTGCAAGCCGCCGTCGACGGCGAGCGAGGTGCCGGTGGTGGCGCCGGACAGCGGGCTCGCCAGGTAGGCGATGGCGCCGGCGACCTCGGCGACGGAGACCAGGCGGCCGGAGGGCTGGCGGGCTTCCAGGGCGGCACGTTCGGCGGCCGGGTCGGCGGCCCTGTCCAGCAGGCGGCCGATCCACGGGGTGTCCGCCGTACCGGGGTTGACGCAGTTGACGCGGACGCCCTCGCGCAGGTGGTCGGCGGCCATGGCCAGGGTGAGGGAGTACACGGCGCCCTTGGTGGCGCTGTACAGGGCGCGCTGCGGCAGGCCCGCGGTGGCGGCGATGGAGCAGGTGTTGACGATCGCCGCCTGCGGGGAGCGGCGCAGGTGCGGGAGAGCGGCGCGGGCGGTGCGGACCATGCCGAGGACGTTGACGTCGAAGACGCGGTGCCATTCGTCGTCGTCGTTGTCCTCGATGGTGCCCTGGGCGCCGATGCCGGCGTTGTTGACCAGGACGTCGAGGCCGCCGAGCGCCTCCGCCGCGCTCGCCACCGCCGCCCGCACGGACGCGTCGTCGGTGACGTCGGCCCGGAAGCCGAGCAGCGGTTTGTCGACGGAGGACGGGTCGAGGTCGAGGACGGCGACCTGGGCGCCACGCTCGGCGAGGAGTTCGGCGGTGGCCCGCCCGATTCCGGAGGCGCCTCCGGTGACCAGGGCCCTCAGGCCCTCGAAGTCGGTCATGCCGCCTGTCCCTTCTGCGTTTCGGGGTCGGCGGCCCAGAAGGTGCCGCCGGGGTAGCTGTACCCCGCGACGGACTCCGGTCGCATGGCGGCCGAGAAGCCCGGTGCGGTGGGTGCCGTGTAGTGACCCTCGCGGATCACCACCGGGTCGAGGAAGTGCTCGTGCAGGTGGTCGACGTACTCGATGACCCGGTCCTCGGTGGTGCCGGAGACGGCCAGGTAGTCGAACATGGAGAGGTGCTGGACGAGTTCGCACAGTCCGACGCCGCCCGCGTGCGGGCAGACGGGGAGGCCGAACTTCGCGGCCAGCAGCAGGATGGCGAGGTTCTCGTTGACCCCGGCCACCCGGGCCGCGTCGATCTGGACGATGTCGAGGGCGCCGGCCTGCAGCAGCTGCTTGAAGACGATCCGGTTCTGGACGTGTTCGCCGGTGGCGACCTTGACCGGGGCGACCGCCCGGCGGATGGCCGCGTGGCCGAGGATGTCGTCCGGGCTGGTGGGCTCCTCGATCCAGTACGGGTCGAACTCGGCGAGGGCGTTGGTCCAGCGGATCGCCTCGTCGACGTTCCAGCGCTGGTTGGCGTCGACGGCCATGCGGATGTCCGGGCCGACGACCGCGCGGGCCACGCGGCAGCGCCGGACGTCGTCCGCCAGGTCGGCGCCGACCTTCAGCTTGATCTGCCGGAAGCCGTCGGCGACCGCCTGGGCGGCGAGCCGGGTGAGTTTCTCGTCGTCGTAGCCGAGCCAGCCTGCGGAGGTGGTGTAGGCGGGGAAGCCGCGCTCCAGCAGCCGGACCCGGCGCTCCCCGGCGCCCGCGCGGCCCCGGCGCAGGATGGCCAGGGCCTCCTCGGGGGTGAGGGCGTCGGTGAGGTAGCGGAAGTCGATCTGGCGGACGATCCACTCGGGTTCGGCATCGGCGAGCAGCTGCCAGAGCGGCTTTCCGGCGCGGCGGGCGGCGAGGTCCCAGACGGCGTTGATCACCGCGCCGATCGCCATGTGCATCACGCCCTTCTCGGGGCCGAGCCAGCGCAGCTGGCTGTCGCCGATCAGATCCTGGAAGAGGGTTCCGGGGTCGTCGCAGATCTCGTCGACCGGGCGGCCGAGCACATGGCCGCGCAGCGCGTCGATCGCGGCGACCTGGACGTCGTTGCCCCGCCCGATGGTGAAGGTGAACCCGTGCCCCTCGTGCCCGTCGGCCGCGTCGGTGCGCAGCACCACGTAGGCCGCCGAGTAGTCGGGGTCCGGGTTCATCGCGTCGGAGCCGTCCAGTTCGCGCGAGGTGGGGAAGCGGATGTCGTAGGTGTCGACCGCGGTCACGCGGGCCGGACTCGGGGACACGGATGGCCTTTCTTCAGGAGGAGTCGGACGCGGGCCGGTCAGTCCTGGGCCCGCCCCGTGGTGACACGCGCGATCATGAGGGCGACGAGGATGATGCCGCCGTAGATGGCCTGGATCCAGAACGACGGCACCTGCGCCAGGGTGAGCAGGTTCTGCACGACACCCAGCAGGAGCACGCCGGTCAGGGCGCCGAACATGGTGCCTTTTCCCCCGTCCAGGCTGATGCCGCCGATCACCGCCGCCGCGAACACCGTGAAGATCATGTTGTTGCCCTGGTTGGCGCTGATCGCGCCCACGTACCCGGTCTGCATGATCCCGCCGACCGAGGCGAGGGCACCGGCCACCACGAACACCCCGAGCATCACCCGGTCGACGCGGATACCGGCGGCACGGGCCGCGTCGGCGTTGCCGCCGATGGCGTACAGGGCGCGGCCGACCCGGTGGTACTTCAGCACCAGCCCGGTGATCGCGAAGGCAACCGCGGCGAGCCACACCGAGAGCGGGACGTTCAGGAAGGTGGTGGTGGCCAGGGTGAAGAAGCTGTCGGGCATCCCGAACAGGGTCTTGCCCTTGGTGGCGCCCACCAGCACACCGCGCAGCACGATGAGCATCGCCAGCGTCACGATGAACGCGTTGAGCTTGAACTTCACGACCAGGATGCCGTTGAAGGCGCCGACCGCCGCCCCGACGACCAGGATCGCGGCCATGGCCAGGGCGGCGGGGAACTCAGTGCCCCAGCCGGACTCGGCCGACGGCAGGACGAGGAGGGCGCCGACCGCGGGCGCGATGCCGACGACCGACTCCAGGGAGAGGTCGAACTTGCCGGTGATCAGGACCAGCGACTCGGCGAGCACCACCATCGCGAGGGCGGCGGAGGCACCGAGGATGGAGATCAGGTTGCGCTCGGTGAGGAACGAGTCGTTGACCACCGCGCCGAGCACCATCAGCAGCAACAGGGCGGGGACGAGGGCGAGTTCACGGGCCCGGCGCAGGACGACGGTACGGGCCGCGCGCGGGTTGGGGGAGCGCACCGGGGTGAGCGGCGGGGCCTTGGTCTCAGCCATGGTCCACTCCTTCGGGCATGGAGTCCACTCCTTCTATGGAGGCGATCAGCTCGTGGTCGTGCCAGCCGGCCGGATGTTCGGCGACGATCCGGCCGTGGAAGAGGACGAGGACGCGGTCGCAGCGGCGCAGGTCGTCGAGTTCGTCGGAGACGACCAGCACGGCGGTGCCGTCCTCGCGGGCGCTGTCCACGCGGGCCAGCAGCGACTCCTTGGACTTCACGTCTACGCCCGCGGTGGGGTTGACCAGGACCAGCAGCCGGGGGTCGGAGGCGAGGGCGCGGGCCATGACGACCTTCTGCGCGTTGCCGCCGGACAGGTCGGAGACGGGTTGGTCGGGGCCCTCGGCGTGGATGTCCAGGCGTTCGATGAGGCCGGTGGCGAAGCCGCGCCTGCGGTCGGTGCCGACGAACCCGCCGCGGCCCAGCCGGTCGAGGACGGACATGGTGGCGTTGTCGCCGATGCTCATGCCGGCCACGAGTCCCTGGTCGTGCCGGTCGCGGGGCACGAAGCCGACGCCGGCCCTGAGCGCGGCCCGCACATCACCGAACGGCAGCTGTTGCGCCAGCAGTTGAGCGCTCCCGCCGGTCGGGGTGCGCAGCCCCGCGATGGTCTCGGCGAGTTCGATCTTGCCGCTGCCGCTGGTCCCGGCGAGGCCGACGACCTCGCCGCTGCGGACGGTGAGGTCGATGCCGTCGTACGCCTCGGAGGTGAGCCCGCTGGTGCTGAGGACGACGGGTGCCCCGGCGGGCACCGCGTCCCGGGCCGCCTGGTGCTGCCCCCCGGTGAGGGCCTCCCCCGCCATCGCCTCCACCAGGGCGGCCCTGGGCAGGTCGGCGACGGCGGCGGTGGTGATCCAGCGCGCGTCACGCAGGACGGTGACGGTCTGGCAGACCTCGTACACCTCCTGGAGGTGGTGCGAGATGAACAGGAAGGTCACACCCGAGTCCTGGAGCGCCCGCATCCGGCCGAACAGCCGCTCGATCTCCCGGTTGTCGAGCTGGGCGGTCGGCTCGTCGAGGACGATGAACCGGGCGCCGAAGCTCAGTGCCCGCGCGATCTCGAGCATCTGGCGGTCCTCGACCTTGAGGTCGGCGGTGCGCGCCTCGGGGTCGACCCGGACGTCCCAGGTGCCGAGGAGTTCGGCCGCCTCGGCGCGCAGCCGCCGCCAGCTGATGAGCCCCCGCCGCAGCGGCTGCCGGTTGATGAAGAGGTTCTCGGCGACCGTCAGCTCCGGGACGACCGTGGGCTTCTGGTACACGCAGGCGACCTTGCGCCGCCAGGCGTCCCGGTCGGCGAGCGGGGGCGCGGGTTCGCCATCGAAGCGGACCGTGCCCTCGTCCGGGGCCTGCAGACCGGTGAGGACGTTGACCAGGGTGGACTTCCCGGCGCCGTTGCGGCCGACGAGGGCGTGGGACTCGCCCGGCAGGACGGTCAGCCGCCCGTCGGCGAGGGCGACGGTGGGGCCGTACCGCTTGACGACGCCCCGCGCCTCGACAAGTGGAGTACTCATTTGACGGTGTTGCCCCACAGCTTCGGGTCGTCCACGTTGTCCTTGGTGACCAGGGGCGCGGGCAGCTGGTCCTCCAGGATGCCGTTGGGCAGCTTGACGATCGTGGAGTCGTGGTCGGTCGGGCCCGGCTGGAAGGTCTTCCCCTCCATCGCCGCCTTGATGTAGTACATGCCGTACTTGGCGTAGGCGTCGGCGGGCTGGGAGACGGTGGCGTCGATCTGGCCCTTGCGGATGGCGTCGAACTCCTGCGGGATGCCGTCGTTGGAGACGATCACTATGTGCCCGCTCTGCCCGGCGGTCTTCAGCATGCCCTTGGACTTCAGGGTCTGCAGCGTCGGGGCGAGGTAGACGCCGCCGGCCTGCATGTAGATGCCCTTGATGTCGGGGTTGGCGTTGAGCAGGGTGCCCAGCTGGGAGGCGGCCGTGTCGGACTCCCACTTGGCGGGGATCTCCAGGACCTTGAGCTTCGGGTACTTCTTCTTCACGCAGGAGCGGAACGCCTCGGAGCGGTCCCGGCCGTTGACCGAGGCCAGGTCGCCCATGATCTGGACGACCTTGCCGCTGGTGACGTGCTGCCCGAGATAGTCGCAGGCCTTGGTGCCGTAGGCGACGTTGTCGGCGCGCACCACCATGGCGACCTTGCCCTTGTCGGGCGCCACGTCCACGGCGACGACCGGCACCCCCTTGCGCTCGGCCTGGTCCAGGCCCGCCTCGATGGCCGCACTGTCCAGCGGAGCCACGACCAGGCCCTTGACGCCCTGGTTGAGCTCGTTGTTGATGTCGGTGATCTGCTGCGAGGGGTCGCTGTTCGAGTTGACCGTCTTCAGCGCGTCCACGCCTTCGGACTTCGCCATCTTGGGCACGTAGTCGTTGTACGACTGCCAGAACGGCGAGGTCAGCAGAGGCAGGACCACCCCGACCTTGCCGGTTCCGCCTCCGCCCGCGCTGTCGCTGCCGGTGTCCTTCGTACTACCGCAGGCGGCGAGCGCGAGCGAGGCTCCGACGGCCACGGCCGTCGCGCCGAGGATCCGGGACCTGTTCCGCTTCGTCAGTGTTCTGCCGGGCATCTGGGCAGCTCCTCATCGAGCGTGTTCGAGCAGATGCCCGCATACTTATCAGACCACTCGACCCCTTCAACACCCCGCAGGCGGGAATTTCCCGCCGAGCGAGCCATAGTGGTCGGACCACCTCACTGGTTAGACTGCGGCGCACCGGCGACAGGAGGAGCAGTGTGGACGAGACGGCGCCCCAGAAGGGAACGGTTACGCAGCGCGCCATAGAGCGCATCAAGGCGATGATCGCGGAGGGCCGTCTGGAGCCGGGCCAACGGCTGCCGACGGAGCGGGATCTCGCCGCCCAGCTGGGCATGTCCCGCAGCTCCATGCGCGAGGCGATCCGCGCGCTGACGGTCCTGGGCGTCCTGGAGGCCCGGCACGGCTCCGGCATCTACGTCACCCAGCTGGAGGCGGGTGACCTGCTGGAGACGTTCGGCGTGGTCGCCGACCTGTCCCGCGGGCCGCAGCTGGTGGAGCTGCTGCAGGTGCGGCGGATCCTGGAGTCGACGGCCACGGCGCTGGCGGCGGCGCGGATCACGGCCGACCAGCTGGCCGAGGTGGAGAAGCATCTGGCGGCGATGAACGCGACGGACGACCCCGAGGAGATCCTGGCGCACGACCTGGCGTTCCACCGGGTGATCGCGGGGGCCGCGGGGAACGAGACGATGGCCGCGATCCTGGAGGGACTGTCGTCGCGGACGTTCCGGGCCCGGGTGTGGCGGGGGTACGAGGAGGAGGGGGCGTTCGATCGGACGCGGCGGGAACATGCGGCGATTCACCGTGCCCTCGTCGCCCGGGATCCGGAGGCGGCGAGAGCCGCGGCGGCCGCGCACGTGGGTGAGGTGGAGGAGTGGCTGCGCGCGCAGCTGAGGGGGTAGGCCGTTGTGTCCCGGGTGCGGGGTGCGTGGGGGCTGAGCACGCAGTTCCTCCCCAGCGCCCCTGAAGGGGCGCCAAGCGCAGCGTCACCCCGCGTCCGGGCCGCCTCGGAACGCGCCTGAGGCGGGCTTCGACCAGGCTGCGGTCGTCATCGGCACGCACCTCGAACCGCGCCGTGGTCTCGACGCGGAGCCCGCGGCCGGGCAGAGTGCCATGTCGTACCGATGAGTAAGCCGCCATTCCGCACCCCGAGGAGCGCCCGTGACCGACTGGGCCGGCCGGACCGCCGCCGAGACAGCCGCCGCCGTGCGCGAGAAGCGGGTCACCCCCCGGGAGGTGGTCGCCGGGCATCTGGAGCGGATCGCCCGGCTGGACGGCCGGATCGGCGCGTTCCGCAAGGTCCGGGCGGACGCGGCGCTCGCGGAGGCGGACGAGGTCGCGGCCCGTGCGGACCTCGCCGAACTCCCCCTGGCCGGAGTGCCGGTGGCGGTGAAGGACAATCTGGCGGTGCGCGGCGAGGCTCACCTGGACGGTTCCGCCGCGACGCCGGACGCCCCGGCCGACGCGGACCACGTCACGGTGGCACGGCTGCGGGCGGCGGGCGCGGTGGTCATCGGGCTGACGAACGTGCCCGAGCTGTGCGTCTTCGGCACCACCGAGGGCGTGCACGGCATCACCCGCAACCCGTGGGACACCGCACGCAACGCCGGCGGCTCCTCGGGCGGCAGCGCCGCCGCCGTCGCAGCCGGGTTGGCGCCGATCGCCCTCGGCAACGACGGCATGGGCTCGCTGCGCATCCCGGCGGCCAACTGCGGCCTGGTCACCATCAAGCCCGGGTTCGGGGTGGTCCCCGCCGGTATCGGCAACGGCGACTGGTTCGGCATGTCCGAGAACGGGCCACTGGCCACCACTGTCGAGGACGTCCGGCTGATGCTCTCGGTGCTGGCGGACAAGAAGTTCGAGAGCCCTCAGAATCGGTCGCCGTACACGATCGCCGTCTCGGTGCGCAGTCCGCTGGCCGGGGTGAGCGTGACCAGGCCGTATACGAACGCCGTGCGGGAGGCGGCCGCACTGCTGGCCGGCACCGGGCATCAGCTGCGGCCCGCCGAGCCGCCGTATCCGATGTCGCTGGGCGTCACCTCCCTCCGGCACTGGACCGCGGGGACGGCGGTGGACGCGGCCGGCCTGGATCCGGCGCTGCTGGCCCGGCGGACCCGGGTGCACGCGGCCGTCGGACACCGTTTCCTCGGCTCGGTGCGAGGCGGCGAATCCCGTGAGCGGCTGCGCGCCCGGCTCACCCCGTTCTTCGCCGAGCACGATGTCGTGCTCACCCCGGCCCTGGCCCGCCGCTCCCCCAGGGCGGCCCCCTGGCACGAGCGCGGCTGGTTGCGCAATCTGCTGGTCAACACCTCCTACTCGCCCCTCACTCCGCCCTGGAACCTCACCGGCTGGCCCGCGATGTCGGTTCCGTTCGGCACGCTGCCCTCGGGCGCCCCCTGCGCCGTACAGCTGGTGGGCCGGCCGGACTCGGAGGCTGTCCTGCTGGAGGTGGCCCGGCAGCTGGAGACACTGCGGCCGTGGCAGCGGACGGCGCCGGTCGACTAGGCCGGGTTACGGAAGGGCAGGCCCTGGCTCCGCCGCGTCACAGCGCCCGGTACATGATGTGCAGGCCGACCGGTCCGTGTTCGGGGTGGTCGAAGGCGCGCGGGACCGTGCCGAGGATCGTGAAGCCGAGGGAGGTCCACAGGGCCACGGCCGGGTTGGTCTCGACCACCGCGTTGAAGACCATCGCCCGGTAACCGTGCGCGCGGGCCTCGGCGAGGATGTGCTCGGCGAGTGCCCGCCCGATGCCCCGGCCGCCCTGGTCGGGGTCGACCATGAAGCCCGCGTTGGCGACGCGGGCGGCGGGTCCCCCGTAGTTGGGGGTGAGATAGGCGGAGCCGACCACGGCTCCGCTGGGGTCCTCGGCGGCGTAGACATGTTTGGCCGGGCTCATCCACAGGTCGCGGGCCGCCTGCTCGGGGGTGTCGGGGTCCCATGTGTACGTCTCGGCGGCGGCGACGATCCGGTGCCAGAAGGGCCAGATCTGCGGCCAGTCGGCCGCGGTGGCTTCTCGGATGAGCATGGGCGTGAGTCTCGCACGCCCATGCGCGTCGGCGATCGCGACGGGACCGGCCCCGCGGTCAGTCCACGCTCGGCAGGATGTGCGGCTCGGCGAGGTCCTCCTCGTAACCCGCGAGGCGGATCGGGGCGGACCGGGCCCACACGTCGAGGCTGCCGAGCTGTCCGGGCCCGGTGCCCGCGCGCTCCGCGCGTTCCTTGGGGCGCTGCTCGCGATTCGTCTTCTCAGGTGTCACCGCGCACTCCTTATGTGTCGGTCACCCTCGGGGCGTGCCGGACGGTCTGCGTTCCGGTGCCCGGCGCCCGCTCGGGTCTGGATGAAAGGCCGGTTCGGACGCGGTGGCGCCGGTACTTCACAAAAGAGCAGGCCGTTGTCGACCGGCTTGTCCCGGGACGGACCGTGGGTGTGGGTGGGACCCCTTGGTGCTGTCCGTCCCCTACAGATTAACCAAATGAGCAAGGGTCCGCTCGATAGGGAGTGCAAACAAGGTGTAACTATCGCGAGTCGCCGCGCACTTTGGCAGGTGTGATGTGCACCTGTTTATAACATGATGGCCTATTTATTCCGCGGCCGCTCACCTCACCCACCGGAACACGCATTCGAGTAGGCGGGCCCCGCTTCCCGCCCAGGCTGCGCAGTTCAGGTTGTGTTGGCCGGGTCGAAAACTCGACATGATCCGATGGCGCAGGACAACGGCTGTCTCGCGGAAGGACTGACGCATGGAGCTGCGCAGCGTCGAGGAGCTGATGGATCTGCTGTACGCGTGCCGGCACCTGCGCGCCCTGCGCACCGCGGCACTGCTGCGCCGGGGCCGCCCCGCCGACAAGGAACTCCAGATCGCGGGCCTGGTGCAGGGCATCGAGGACCTGCTGGGACCCGCCGACGGCGCCGCGCACGCGGTACGCCACCTGCTCGGGGAACGCGTCTACCACCTCGTCCGCGGCGACGGCGCCGCCGTCCGGGACGACGTGCTGCGACTGCGCCAGGCCCACGAAGAGAGCCGCACCGCGAGCTTCGACGCGGGCGTCCTGGAGGACTGGCGGACCGTCCTGGAGCTGGTCGCCGCCCGCAACTCCCGTCTGGGGGCTGTTGACTGACGGCGCGTCATGAGACGGTACGGCGATGACGTCATCGTACGTACCGGCGTACGGACTCAGGGGCCGGGCAGCCGTCGTCACCGGGGGCACGCGCGGGATCGGGCGCGCGGTCGCCGAGGCGCTCACGGCGGCCGGCGCGCTGGTGTGCGTGAGCGCGCGGGACGCGGACGAGGTGCGGCGTACGGCCGCTGAGCTGGGCGGGGTCGGCCTGGCCGGCAGCGTCGCCGAGCCGGAGCACGCCCGGGAGCTGACCCGGCTGGCGCTGACCGAGTTCGGGCGGCTGGACATCCTCGTCAACAACGCCGCGACCAATCGCCCGTACGGCCCGCTGATGGACGCCGACCTGGGGCTGTGGCGGGAGGCGTTCACCGTCAACGTGGAGGCACCGCTGCGGCTGACGCAGTGCGCGTGGCGGGGGTGGATGCGGGAGCACGGCGGTTCGGTGATCAACATCTGCACGGAGGGCGCGGCCCACGTCGGCCCCCAGGTGGGCGCGTACGGCACCAGCAAGGCCGCGCTGCTGCACCTCACCCAGCAACTGGCGGGCGAACTGGCACCCCGGGTCCGGGTGAACTCGGTCTCGCCGGGGCTGGTGCGCACCGAGATGGCCCGCTTCATGTGGGAGCCACGGGAACGGGAGATCGCGGCCGGGCTGCCGCTGGGACGCATCGGCGAGCCGCGGGACGTGGCGGGCGCGGTGCTGTGGCTGGCCTCGGACGCGGCGGAGTGGGTGACGGGAGCGGACCTGGTCGTGGACGGCGGCACCCGGGTACGGGCGGCGCACACGGCACCCTAGGACGCCGCGCGGGCCCGGTCTGCGGTTCCTGCCGCCCGAGCACGGCCGGCAGCACCTCTCGACGCCACGGGCGCAACACCCTGCGGGCGCGGTGTTGCGGCGCTGCGCGGCTCCGCCGCGTGGGCGCGACCAGCCCCCGGGCTCACCACTTGCCGGGCTCGTAGTCCTTCAGGAAGACCCCGTACACGTCCTCGCCCTGCTCGCCGCGCACGACGGGGTCGTAGACCCGGGCCGCGCCGTCGACCAGGTCGAGCGGCGCGTGGAAGCCGGCCTCGGCGAGGCGCAGCTTGTCGTAGTGCGGCCGCTCGTCGGTGATCCAGCCGGTGTCGACCGAGGTCATGAGGATGCCGTCGGTCTCGAACATCTCCGTCGCGCTGGTCCGGGTGACCATGTTCATGGCGGCCTTGGCGGCGTTGGTGTTGGGGTGCCCGGCGCCCTTGTAACCGCGGCCGAAGACGCCCTCCATCGCCGAGACGTTGACGACGTACGACCGGCCGCGCGCCGCCTTCCTCGCCGCCGCGGCCATGGCCGGGCGCAGCGCGCTGATCAGGATGAACGGCGACGTGTAGTTGCAGAGCTGGGTCTCCAGGAGCTCCACCGGGGAGATCTGGTCGATGGTCTGCACCCAGGTGTTGGTGTCGACGACGTCCGGGACGAGGCCGCCCGCGTCGATCGCGGTGCCGTCGAGGTGCCGGGCCACGCTGGCGTTGCCCGCGACGAGGGCCAGGTCGGCGACCTGCTGGGCGTCCAGACCGCTGGTGCCCAGCGGCAGGGCGGCGAGACCGTCGACGGCACCCGAGTTGAAGGCGCCGATGACCTGGTGGGCGGGGAGTTCTCCGGCGGGCAGCGGGGCGCTCTCGCCCTCGACCAGGGCGGCGTACGCGGACGGCAGCCGGCGGACGGTCTGGGTCGCGTTGTTGATCAGGATGTCGAGCGGGCCCGCCGCACCGACCTGCTCCGCGAGCGCGACGGCCTGGGCCGGGTCGCGCAGGTCGATGCCGACGACCTCCAGGCGGTGCAGCCAGTCCGCGGAGTCCTCCATCGCCTTGAAGCGACGGATGGCGTCCTTCGGGAAACGGGTGGTGATCGTCGTGTGGGCGCCGTCCCGCAGCAGCCGCAGCGCGATGTACATGCCGATCTTGGCACGGCCGCCGGTGAGCAGGGCGCGCTTGCCGGTCAGGTCGGCGCGGGCGTCGCGCTTGGCGCGGTTCAGCCGGGCGCAGTCCGGACAGAGCTGGTGGTAGAAGTAGTCGACCTCGACGTAGCGGGTCTTGCAGGTGTAGCAGGAGCGGGGGCGCTGGAGTATCCCGGCGACCCTGCCCTCCTCGGTCCGGGAGGAGGGCAGCAGGCCCTCGGTCTCGTCGTCGATGCGCTGGGCGGAGCCGGTCGCGGTGGCCTCGGTGACCGCCTTGTCGTGGGCGGTCTTGGCGGCCCGGCGCTCCTGCCGGCGGCGCTGCTTGACCGTGCGGTAGAGGCCGGCCGTGGCCCGGCGCACCGTGATGGCGTCCGGGTGGTCGACCTCCAGCTCGTCCAGCTCCGCGAGCACGCTGAGGCAGACGGCGAGCCGCTCGGGGTCGATGCCGGGGCCGTGGACCACGGCCTCCACCGTGTCCTCGGCCGCCGGGCCGTCCTGTGTCACCGTCATCGCACTGCCGCTTCCCTGGTCCACCAGCGGCGCTCCGACTCGCGCCCGCTTTCGAAGCAGGAATTTTACGGAGCGCCGGGCGTTCCCTCCAAACTCGACCGGATCATGGATCGCAGACCGCGACCAGGGAGTCCACCTCGTCGGTGACCGCGCGGGCCAGCACGTCCAGGTCCGGGACGGCACTCGCGTCGGCGACCAGGCCGTAGTGGACGTGGTTGCGATAGGTGGAGATGGCGACGGCCAGGGACTGGCCGGGCGCGAGCGGGGCCAGCGGGTAGACCGCGGTGAGCGGGTGACCGCCCAGCCGCAGGCCGACGCCGGGCAGCGGCACGCTGGTGACCAGGATGTCGAACCAGAGCCGGGCGGCCTGGCCGACCAGCGGCCCGCCGAGCCGGTGCCCCAGCGCGGGCACGTGGTCGGCGAGCAGCGCGACGGCACCGGCGCCCCGGTTGGGGCCGGCGTCCTTGTTGCGGACCATCGCCGTGCGCACGCGGTCGAGGCGGGCGAGCGGGTCGGGGTTGTCGACCGGAAGCCGTATCAGGTACCCGGAGAGCCGGTTGCCCTGCGGGGTGGCGGTGCGCGGACGGCGCTTGGAGACGGGGATCAGAGCCCGCGGGGCGACGCCCTCGGTGGAGTCGCCGCGCTCGTCCAGCCAGCGGCGCAGGGCACCGGCGACGACGGCGATCAGGACGTCGTTGACGGTGCCGCCGACGGCCTTGCGGACCCGGTGCACGTCGTCGATGTCCAGGTCGACCCCGGCGATGCTGCGGGTGCCGGTCGGCTGGGACCTCAGGGCGGCCGAGGAGCTCACCCCGAGGGCGGACAGGGCGACGGAGGCACCGATGTCGAGGGCCCGGCCCACGTCCGAGAGGGCGCCGCGCACCAGCTCGGGCAGCCTGCGCACATCGGGCAGCGCGAGCATGGGGCGGGGCGGCTCGATCGAACGGGGGGTGCGCACGGGCAGGTCGAGCGGGTCCATGACGCCGGCGGCCAGCTTGAGGGCGCGCAGCCCGTCGGCGAGGGCGTGGTGGAACTTGAAGAGCACCGCGAAGGACACGCCGTCCTCGCCGGGCAGCACATGCGCCTCCCACGGCGGCCGGCCGCGTTCCAGCGGGCGCTCCATCAGCCGGCCCGCGACGCCCTGGAAGTCCGAGGTCGGGGCGTGCAGCCGGACATGGTTGAGGGGGTCGAAGTCCGGGTCGGTCTCGCGGGCGGCGCCGCCGAACGCGAGCGGCTGCCAGACGTCGCGGATCCGCATGCGCAGTCCGGGCACGGCGGCGGCCCGTGCCGCGAGCAGGTCGGCGGCGTGCGCACCGGCGGTCGGCGAGTGCGCCGAGAAGACGCCGAGCGCGCCCAGATGCATCGGGTGGTGGTCCGACTCGATGTTCCAGAAGGCCAGATCGAGAGGTGCGAGCAGGTCGGTCGCAGTCATCAAAAGGGGTGCCTCGCGTCGACGGAGGGTGGATCAGCAGTCAAACGCCGACTCATGATTACGGTCAAGTACGACCACGCTACGCTCAGTTAACAGCAGATTAAGCCCCGTCCCCTCCGAAAGAGACGGGACGCATGGGACACCTGCGGTCACTTCAGCGGCGGGGGCGCCGACCCGGGTGACGTACCCCACTCTGACGGGTGCGGGCCGACCGTGAACGCCAGTGACCGCAGGGAGCGCAGCGCCCCGGTCGTCAGATAGGTACGGCTGTAGTCGCGTCCGTCGGTGCGGGCCCGCCGGATGTACCGGCGGTCGGCGGAGGTGCCCGGCGCGGTCACCGTGAAGCCGCCGCTCGGCCAGAAGCGGCGGTCGAGGCGGACGTCGGCCCGCTCGAAGACCGGCGTGGACAGACCCCAGGTGCCGTAGCCGGGCTGCACCGGGAAGAGGCCGAGGGACGACAGGACGTTCCAGGCGGACATGGTGCCGAGGTCGTCGTTGCCGGTCATCCCTGTGGGACCGTCGGTGAACAGGGTGAGCGCCGCGTGCACCACGTCGGTGGTCTTCCAGGGCTGGCCGGTGGAGAGATAGGTGTACGGGGCGGTCAGGTCGGGCTCGTTCATCGGGTTGTAGACGGCCGCGTTGTAGTAGGCGTACGCGTTGCCGTGCACCCACACCTCGCGGGCGGTCCTGGCCGGGTCGGCGAGCAGCCGGTCGTAGGCGAAGAACGAGTCGAGCCGCCGGTTGGCGGCGCGCTCGCCGCCGATGAGGGAGATCACGCCGGGCAGGTCCTGCGGGACGAGCCACTGGTACTGCCAGGCGGTGCCCTCGTGGAAGCCGATGCCGCGGGCCGGGTCGGGATCGCCGGTGAAGGCACCGGAGCCGTCGCGGGCCCGGAAGAAGCCGGTGGAGGGGTCGAAGACGTTGCGGTAGTTCTGCGCCCGGGTGGCGTAGCGGGCCGCGTCCGCGCCGTGGCCGAGGTCCCGGGCCATCTGCCCGAGCATCGCGTCGGACAGCGCGTACTCCAGGGTGACGGAGGCACCGTGGTCGTAGTCGGAGTCGCCCACCTTGGTGTGCGGACGGCCCTTGAGGTAGGGCGCGAACCCCTCGGCGAGGTACTCGGCGTTGGCCTCCCGGCCCACCCCGGCGTTGGCGGCCGGCGGCACGCCGTCGGCGTTCTTGCGCAGCGCCCGGTAGGCCCGCTCCTCGTACCCCTTGAGCAGGCCCAGTTGGTAGGCGGTGGTCAGGAACGGGGTGACCGGGTCGCCGGTCATGATGTTCGTCTCGACCGTGCCGTAGCCCCACTTGGGCAGCCAGCCGCCGTCCTCGTCGATCTTCAGCACCGACAGCGCCATGTCGCGGGCCTCGCGGGGGGCGAGCAGGGCGAGGGCCTCGGTCTGGGTGCGGTAGGTGTCCCACAGGGACCAGTTCTGGTAGTAGGTGAACCCCTGGGCACGGTGGATCCGGCGGTCCCAGCCGGTGTAGCGGCCGTCGGCGTCACCGCCGACGTTGGGTGCGAGGAAGGTCCGGTACAGGGACGAGTAGAAGGTGCGGCGCAGCGTCGGGGAGCCGCCCCGCACGCGCACGCCGGCGAGCCGCCGCTCCCACGCGTCCCGGGCCTGCCGCCGTACCGCGTCGAACGAACGTCCGCCTTCGGCGCGCAGGTTGGCCTCAGCACCGTGCGCGTCGACGTACGACAGGGCGGTGGTCGCCTCGACCGTACGGTCCCGGGTGGTGTCGAAGCGGACGTAGGCGCCGTCGGCTCCGGTGCGGGAGCCGGGGCTGATCGCGGCGCCGTGCCAGGTGCCGTACGCGGTGAAGGGGCGGCTGAAGCGGGTGACCGTGTACACGGTGTAGGGGGCGGTCTCGCGGCAGAAGCCGTGGCCGCTGATCCTGGTGCGGACCGTGTGGTCGTCGAGGATCTCGACCTGGCTGCTGACCGGCTTGTGCAGCGCCTGGGCGGCGTTGAGCAGGACGTTGGCCTTGCCGGTGGCCGGGAAGGTGTAGCGCTGGACGCCGGTGCGGGCGGTCGCGGTGAGCTCGGCCGTGACGCCCGAGTCGAGGCCGACCCGGTAGTAGCCGGGGCTCGCCGCCTCGTCGGCGTGGTCGAACCCGGCGGCGTACTCGGCGTAGTCCGTCCGCGTGACGTCACCGATGGTGGGCAGCACGGGCAGGTCGCCGCCGATGGCGCAGCCGACGCCGGAGAGGTGGACCAGGGAGAAGCCGCGGATCCGGTGCTGGGAGTAGTCGTAGCCGGTGCTGTGCCCGGTGTCCGGGGAGAGCTGCACCATGCCGAAGGGCACGGCCGCGCCGGGGAACGTGTTGCCCTCGTCCTGGCTGCCGATGAAGGGGTTCACCAGCTCGGTGAGGTGGCCGTCGGCCGGTTCGGCGGCCCCTGCGGCGGGGGCGCTGACCAGCGCGGACGCGGTCAGCACCCCGGCGAGGCACAGCCGTGTGCGCCGGGTCCCTCTCATGTCGGATGACCTCCGAAGCTCGACATTGCTGTCTGCATCGTGAGGGGAGAGAGCCGCGAAGTCCGGCAAATGACCGTTTTTCACTCGCCGCGCGTCGCGCGCGAGTTGCGCCGCGCACCACGGGGTCGCACACGCGTCGGTCGCACACGCGTCGGGGGCGGCCCCGCCGCACCCCGCGCTAGGAGACCAACTGCCCCTTCCCGAGCGCGATGACCCCGCCCTTGGACACGGTGTACAGCTCCGCGTCCCGGTCGGGGTTGACGCCTATCGTCGCGCCCGGCGGGACCTCGACGTTCTTGTCCAGGACCGCGCCGCGCACCACGGCCCCCCGGCCCACCACGACGTTGTCGTGCAGCACCGAGCCCTGGACCACCGCGCCCGGGTCGACGCGCACGCCCGGGGAGAGCACGGACCGGGTGACCTGCCCGCGGATCAGGCAGCCGGCGCTGATGATGGACTCGCTCGCCATGCCGCCGGCGTTGAACCGGGCCGGGGAGAGCTGGTACGAGTGGGTGTAGATGGGCCAGCTGCGGTTGAACAGGTTGAACGCGGGCCGCTCGGCGATCAGGTCCATGTGGGCGTCGTAGTACGCGTCGAGGGTGCCGACATCCCGCCAGTAGCCGCGGTCGCGGGAGGTCTCGCCGGGGACGTGGTTGGCGGCGAAGTCGTAGAGTTGGGCCTCGCCGCGGGCGGTGAGCTGGGGCAGGATCGAGCCGCCCATGTCGTGCACCGAGTCGTCGTCCTCGGCGTCCCGGTGCAGCGCCTCCACCAGGGCCTTGGTGGTGAAGATGTAGTTGCCCATGGAGGCGAAGACCCAGTCCGGGGCGTCCGGCAGGCCCGGCGGATCGGCCGGCTTCTCCAGGAAGGTCTCTATCGTCTGCCCGTCCGAGCCCGGAGTGATCACGCCGAACGCCGAGGACTCCGCGCGCGGGACGCGGATGCCCGCGACCGTGACGCCCGCGCCGCCCTCGATGTGCTGCTGGAGCATCTGGCGCGGGTCCATGCGGTAGACGTGGTCGGCGCCGAACACCGCCACGTAGTCGGGCTGTTCGTCGTGGACGAGGTTCAGGGACTGCAGCAGGGCGTCGGCGCTGCCCAGGTACCAGCGCGGGCCGAGCCGCTGCTGTGCCGGGACCGGGGTGACGTAGTTGCCGAGCAGGCTGGACATCCGCCAGGTGGTGGTGATGTGCCGGTCCAGCGAGTGCGACTTGTACTGCGTCAGCACGCAGATGCGCAGCACGTCCGCGTTGACCAGGTTGGACAGGACGAAGTCGACCAGGCGGTAGGTGCCGCCGAAGGTGACAGCTGGTTTGGCACGGTCGGCGGTCAGCGGCATCAGGCGCTTGCCCTCCCCACCGGCGAGCACGATCCCGAGTACCGACGGTCCACCACGACGCATGGCCGCTCCCCTCACCCTGGTGCTCCATGCCTGCCCTGGGAGCACACCCGCTAAGCCTGCCCCGGGATCACGTCGAACAGGCGGCCTGTTCGTTACGCCTGGTGTTACGCATGCTTGAGGATCTCCTCGTAGAGCCGGACGGTGCGCCGGGCCACGGCGTCCCAGCCGAACTCCCCCACCGCCCGCTCGCGTCCGGCCTCGCCCATCCGGCGGGCGGTCTCCGGGTCGCCGACGACGGCGTCCAGCGCCCGTGCGAGGCCCTGCTCGAAGTCGTCGTCGAGGTCGACCAGCAGGCCCGTCTTGCCGTCCTCGACGACCTCCGGGATGCCGCCCACCCGGGACGCCACCACGGGCGTGCCGCAGGCCATCGCCTCCAGGTTGACGATGCCGAGCGGCTCGTAGACCGAGGGGCAGGCGAACACCGAGGCGTGGGTGAGGAGTTGGATGACGTCGGCGCGGGGCAGCATCTGCGGGATCCAGTGCACGCCCTCGCGGACCCGGCTCAGCTCCGCGAACAGCTCGCGGAACTCGCGGTCGATCTCGGGGGTGTCGGGTGCTCCCGCGCAGAGCACCACCTGCGCGGCCGGGTCGATGTCCCGTACCGCGCGCAGCAGATGGGGCACGCCCTTCTGGCGGGTGATCCGGCCGACGAACAGCACGTAGGGGCGGCCGGGGTCCACGCCGACGCGGGCGAGGACGTCGGTGGCGCGGTCCGGGCGGTACAGGTCGGTGTCGATGCCGTTGCGCACGACGTGGACCTTCGCCGGGTCCAGGGCGGGATAGCACTCCAGGATGTCCGCGCGCATCGCCCCGGACACCGCGATCACGCCGTCGGCCGCCTCGATCGCGCTGCGCTCGGCCCAGCTGGACAGGGCGTAGCCGCCGCCGAGTTGCTCGGCCTTCCAGGGCCGCAGCGGTTCCAGCGAGTGGGCGGTCACCACGTGCGGCACGCCGTACAGCAGCTTGGCGACATGGCCGGCGAGGTTGGCGTACCAGGTGTGGGAGTGGACGAGTTCACGGCCTTCGAGGCCCGCGGCCATGGCCAGGTCCACGGAGAAGGTGCGCAGCGCGTCGTTGGCGGTGTCCAGGGCGGACCAGGGGCGGTGCCGGACGACGCCGACCCCGCGGCCCTCGCCCCAGCAGTGCACCTCCAGGTCGACCAGGGGCCGCAGCTCACGCGCGAGAAACTCCACGTGGACGCCCGCGCCGCCGTACACGTCCGGGGGGTACTCCCGGGTCAGCAGTCCGACTCGCACCCGCAACCCCTCGCTCTCCACGGCAGGTTGTTCCATGGTCACCCAGATGCGCCGCGCGGGGAAGAGCGCGGTGGTTGTGTGAAACAACAGTCACCGCAGACCCCGCCGCCCGGTACCCGGTAGTAGAGACAGCAACTGCGGCGCCGGAAGGCCAGGCCGGCGCGGGTGCCCGTGGTGCTCAGCAGGGGATGCGCGAAGAGGACGTCGGCGAGTGCGCGGGTCCGCGTGACCATGTCCGCACGGTTGTTCGCGCGCGCCCAGCGGTCCAGTTCCCGCACGGCACCGGCCAGCGCGGAGCCTGCGTTGCCCCGGGCCAGGCCGGGCGCGAGGCCGTACCGGTGCCGCAGGGCGTCCCCCAGGGGTGCGAGATGGCCGTGCACGACCGTGCGGACGACGGCGTCAGCGAGCGTGGCCGGGTCGGTGCCGTCGAGCGTGGCTGGCTCGGTACCGCCGGGACGTGGGCGCGGCCCCGTGAACCAGAGGTCGTCAGGGGCGGTGGCGGCCGGGTCCCAGCGGAGCAGGGCGGGGCCCAGGTCGGGGAGGCGGCCGTAGCGGACGGCGCAGCCGAGGGCGACGGACCAGAGCCGCGCGGCGAGCCCCTGGTGCGCGAGGGAGGCGGCGACCCGGGGCTCGGCGGTGCGCAGCCGCCCGGCGACGATGTCCACACGGCGAGCCAGGGCGTTTCCGCGCCCGTCCGACGTGCTGTCCTCATACGCCTCCGCCAGCGTCGGCAACGCGCCGACCCGCGCCGCCTCGGGACCCGCGACCGCCGACCCGACCGGCCGCAGCACGAAGAAGCCGCCGAGCTGACGGAGCGCGGCGAGGTCCGGATCCAGGTCGGCGAACAGGTCCACGGGGTGCAGTAGTACCAGGCGTCCGGGAGCGCCGTGCGGGCACCCTCTCCACCTGCCGGTACCCACCCTGGGGATGATCGGGATCCCGCCGTACTCCATCGGCAGTAGGACCCATTGGGTGCTCAGGTACGACGACGGGAAGCACGCGGGCGGGCAGAGTGTTTCCCATGGAAGCCGACCGATCACCGCGCGGGGCCAAGCGGCACCGCCTGACGCAGAGGAGCCGAGTGTGAGCGCCCTCGCGTTGTCCGTGCTGCTTTCCTTCGTCTCCGCCGTCGCCTACGCGGGCGGAGCGATCGTGCAGGAGCAGGTGGCGGTCTCCTCCCCCGACGAGCAGTACGCGCCGCTGCACCGCGCGAGCTGGTGGGGTGCGATGGCGTTGAACGGCCTCGGCGGTCTGCTGCACGTGGTGGCTCTGGCCTACGGCCCGTTGAGCCTGGTGCAGCCGCTGGGCGCGCTCACCATCGTGTTCGCGCTGCCCATGGCGGCCCTGTTCGTCGGCCGCCGGGCGGGCACGACCGCGTGGCGGGGCGCGATCATGGCGACCGTCGGTCTGGCCGGTCTGCTCTCCCTGGTCGGTTCCTCCGACGCGCACACCCTGGCCTCCGCCGGGCGGATCGGGGTCGCGCTGGTCACCGGCGGCGCGGTCGTCGCGCTGATGATCGCGGGCCGGGCCGCGCACCGGCACCCGGCGGTGCGCAGCGTGCTGCTCGCCACCGCCTCCGGCATAGCCTTCGGCATGTCCTCGGTGTTCACCAAGGTCGTGGCGATCGACTGGAACGGCGGGATCGGCGCCGCCGACCTGCTCTGGTTGTCCGTGATCGGCGCCTACGCCGTCGCGGGCGTTCTGGTCTCCCAGGCCTCCTACCGCGGCGGCGGCCTCGCCGCCCCGCTGGCCACGCTGACCGTGGTCAACCCGGTGCTGGCCGCCGCGGTCGGCATCACGATGTTCGGCGAGACGTTCCGCTACGGCGCGACGGGCACCCTGCTGGCGCTCGGCTGCGGTGCGGTGGCGGCGGGCGGCCTGATCCTGCTGACGACCGAACGCATCGAGGGCACACCGCACGCGGCCCGTGCGGTACCGGAGCCGGCCGGCGCCGAGGTCTCGCCCGAACCGCTGGTCGAGGCGCTGGTGGAACTGGCCGAGGCAGGCCTGGCACCGGCGGGTGCGGCAGCCGAGGCGGCATTGGCACCGGCCGCTGCACTGGCCGACGCGGCACTGGCACCGGCCGGTGCGCTGGCCGAAACGAGCCTGACGCCGGTCAGTGCAGGAGCCGAAGCGGGCCTGACGCCGGTCAGTGCAGGAGCCGAAGCGGGCCTGGCGCCGGTCAGTGCAGGAGCCGAGGCGGCATTGGCACCGGCCGGTGCGCTGGCCGACGCGGGCCTGGCACCGGCCGCTGCACTAGCCGAAGCGGGTCTGGCGTCGGTCGGTGTGGGGGCCGACGCGGCACTGGCACCGGCCGCTGCACCGGCCGAAGCGGGTCTGGCGTCGGTCGGCGCGGCGGAGGGCCGCTCGGCGGGTGACGGCGACGCGCGTCCCGGGCCGGCCGCACTGGTCCAGATGCCCCAGCAGCGGACGGGGTCCGCGGCGCCGGCGCCGGAGGTGGCCGACGTGCTGCTGCCCGCCGCCGACTACGTGCACGGTCCGCTCCTGGAGCGGCGCCGCCCGCGGGTCAGATTCTGACGCCGCCGGCCCGGAGATAGGCGACCGGGTCGATGTCCGAGCCGAAACCGGGCCCCGTCCGCACCTCGAAGTGCAGATGCGGGCCCGTGGCGTTGCCGGTGGATCCCGAGCGGCCGATCCGCTGGCCCGTGGAGACGCTCTGTCCGGCCCGCACGGATATGGCCGAGAGGTGGCCGTACTGCGTGTAGCGGCCGTCGGCGTGCCGGATCACCACCTGGTAGCCGTAGGAGCCGCCCCAGCCCGCCGTGACGACCTGTCCGGCCTCGACCGCCTTGACGGAGGTGCCGGTGGGGGCGAGGAAGTCGACGCCGGTGTGGTAGCCCTTCGACCAGTGCGAACCGGCCGCGTGGTACGGGGTGCCGATCGGGGCGTCGACGGGGGCGACGAGCGAGTGACCGGTGTGGGTGGCGGCCTTCGTCTTCGCCTTGGCGCTCGGCCTGGTCCTTTCCGCGGCCTTCCGGTGTGCCTCGGTCTTCGGGTGCGCCCCGGCCGCCTTGGCGGCCTGGCCCGTCAGACTGAGCCGCTGGCCCGGCAGGATCAGGTCGGGGTCGGAACCGACCGTCGTGCGGTTGGCCGCGTACAGGCGGTGCCAGCCACCGGCCACGTCGTGCTCCTCGGCGATCCCCGAGAGCGTGTCGCCGTGCACCACGGTGTACATCTCGGCCCGGCCGGCCCGGGACTGCGGCGTGGTCTGCGGTTTCACGTCCCGGACGGAGCTCTTCGGGGAGTCGGCCGCGGGGCGGGTGGCGGCGCTCTCGGTGTGCACGCCGGGAGTCTCTCCGCCGCGGCTGAGTCCGGCCCGCACCGAGCAGACCGGCCAGGCGCCCGGCCCCTGGCCGTCGAGGACCCGCTCGGCCACGGCTATCTGCTGGTCCTTGGTGGCGAGGTCGGCGCGCGGCGCGTACCGCGTGCCCCCGTAGGCCTCCCAGGTGGACTGGGTGAACTGGAGCCCGCCGTAGAAGCCGTTGCCGGTGTCGATGCCCCAGTCGCCGCTCGACTCGCAGGCGGCGACCTTGTCCCAGGTGGACATGGAGGCCGCGTCGGCGCTGCCGGCGGCGACGAGCGGTAGCGCGAGGCCGGCGCCGCCCGCCGTGACGGTGAGCGAGGCGCGGTTGATCCTGTTCGGCTGGTACCGGCGGTGCCGGCCGTGTTCGGACATGTCTGCATCCCCCTAGCCACGCGCGTCAGGAGGGCCAAAAGTAAGCGTGCCGAACAGGCCATGACAAGGCGGCAATCGGCCGCCTCTCGCCTCCCCGGAAAAACGACAGCCTCGGAAGGAGCGCGGCAGCGGCCCGTGTTGACACTTCGTCAGTACGACGGGTCCCGCGACGGCCTCGAACAGCGTTTCCCGAGGTTGCTGAGGCGTCGGGGCCGTCCGGGCCGTATCTGCAAGTGCGGCCGGTCGTACGGCGGGTCAGGATGGCCTTTGGGCAATACTGGCGGGCATGAGCGGCGGCAGCATCCCTTGCACGTGCTACGGGATCGACTTGATTCTTGAGGAGCAGGCGGTATGAGCACTTCGGCGCAGATCGGCGTCACGGGTCTCGCGGTCATGGGCCGCAACCTCGCCCGGAACTTCGCGCGCAACGGCTACACGGTCGCGTTGCACAACCGCACGGTGTCGAAGACACACGAATTGGTGGAGAACTTCGGGGACGAGGGCGACTTCATCGCGGCCGAGACCGCCAAGGAGTTCGTGGCGGCGCTGGAGCGGCCGCGCCGGCTCGTCATCATGGTCAAGGCCGGCGGCCCCACGGACGCGGTGATCGAGGAGTTCGCACCGCTCCTGGAGCCCGGCGACATGATCATCGACGGCGGCAACGCGCACTTCGCCGACACCCGGCGCCGTGAGAAGGCGCTGCGCGAGCAGGGCATCCACTTCGTCGGCATGGGCGTGTCCGGCGGCGAGGAGGGCGCGCTGCACGGGCCGAGCATCATGCCGGGCGGGCCGAAGGAGTCCTACGACTCGCTGGGCCCGATGCTGGAGAAGATCTCGGCGAAGGCGGCCGACGGCGCGCCCTGCGTGACGCATGTCGGTCCCGACGGGGCCGGGCACTTCGTGAAGATGGTGCACAACGGCATCGAGTACGCCGACATGCAGCTGATCGGCGAGGCGTACCAGCTGCTGCGCGACGTCGCGGGGTACTCCCCCGCGCAGATCGCGGACATCTTCCGTACCTGGAACACCGGCCGGCTCGACTCGTACCTGATCGAGATCACGGCGGAGGTGCTGGCGCACGTGGACGCCGCGAGCGGCAAGCCGTTCGTGGACGTGGTGGTGGACCAGGCGGAGCAGAAGGGCACCGGCCGCTGGACCGTGCAGATCGCGCTCGACCTGGGCGTGCCGGTGTCGGGCATCGCCGAGGCGGTGTTCGCGCGGTCCCTGTCGGGTCACGCCGGGCTGCGGGCCGCCTCCCGGGACCTGGCGGGGCCGAAGCCGACGGCGCTCTCCGAGGCGGAGGCGGCGGCGTTCGCGGACCGGGTGGAGCAGGCGCTGTACGCGTCGAAGATCGTGTCGTACACGCAGGGCTTCCACGAGATCCAGGCGGGCAGCGAGGAGTACGGCTGGGACATCGACCTCGGGGCGGTGTCCTCCATCTGGCGGGGCGGCTGCATCATCCGGGCGGCGTTCCTGGACCGGATCCGGGCGGCGTACGACGCGCGGGCCGACCTGCCGAGTCTGCTGTCCGACGAGACATTCGCGCGGGAGATCGCCGAGGCGCAGGACGACTGGCGTGAGGTGATCATCGCGGCGACGCGAGAGGGGGTGGCCGTGCCCGGGTTCTCGGCGGCGCTGGCGTACTACGACGCGCTGCGGGCGGAGCGGTTGCCTGCGGCGCTCACTCAGGGGCAGCGGGACTTCTTCGGGGCGCACACGTATCGGAGGGTGGACCGGGAGGGGACGTTCCACACGTTGTGGGGCGGGGACCGCTCGGAGGTCACGGCGTAGCACCGGCGCCGGGTGCGGGGTGCGGGCGGGCTGCGGTTTCGCGCAGTTCCCCGCGCCCCTTGAGGCGCAGTTCCCCGCGCGCCTTGAGGGGGGTGCGGGTGGTGGTCGGGTGCTGGTGGTGGGTGGTTGCTCGCGCAGTTCCCCGCGCCCCTAGGGGGCGGGTGGTTGCTCGCGTGATTCCCCGCGCCCCTTGTTTCTCGCGTCTCTGAGGGGCTCTGTGGGGGTCAGGTGAGGGGTGGGCCTGGTTGGGGGGTGGGGGTGGGGTCTGGGGGGACGGGGGGTGTGGGGTTGGGGGGCGGTGGGGGTGGCTCGGGGGCAGGGGGTGGTTCGGGGGCAGGGACCGGGGAGGGATAGGGGTCGGGGGGTGTCGGGTCCGGGTGCGGGACGGTCATGGTGTCCTCCGGCAGGTTGCTGTCTACCGGGTCACCTACCCGACCGTCGCTCGCGCACTCCCCGCGGCCGCTGCCGCCGCCAGGCCCGGACGTGGGCTGGACAGGATCGGAAGCGTGGTGGCCGTGAGACGCGCGGCCGAGGTCATGGACGCCTGGGCCAGGAGGATCACGTCGGCGTCGGTCACCGCGTCCGCGGCGGCCGCCACCAGCTGCGCGCAGCCCTCGATGTCGCCGGCCTCGAAGCGGCTCCAGGCGTCCGGCACGACCCGGGCGCGGGCGCGGATCGGTCGGGCCGCCCGGCGGGCCTCGTCGTCGAGCAGGGCCAGGGTGGGCGCGAGGGTGCTCTCGACCGTCGCCAGGACGGCGATACGGGGGCCCGCCGTCACCGCCGCGGCGGCCATCGGGCGGTCGCCGCGGATCACCGGTACTCCGACCTCGCCGGCGGCCCGCTCCGCCACCTCGCCGATCGTCGAGCAGGTGCAGAGCACGGCCTGTACGCCCTCCGCCGCCGCCCGGCGAAGAGCCGTGGCGACGTCTGCGGCGACCGCCTCGGGGCCGTGCTCGCGGGCCCGGACCAGGAGGTCCGGGGCCACGGAGTGGCGCAGCTCCAGACCCGGGTGGTGCTCGTCGCGCAGGGCGTCGAAGAGCGGGATGTGGAGGGGGGAGGTGTGCAGGAGGGCGAGCACGGCTCAGAAGCGGTCGGGGTGGGCGACCAGCCACTCCTTCGCCGCACGCAGCAGCTCGGGGTCCGGCGTCGGGGCCACGTCGGGGTGGCGCTCGGCCCACCGGACGACGTAGGGGCAGAGCGGGGCCACCGGCGTCTTCTCCCGCTCGGAGATCGCGTACAGCTCGCGGGCGAGGGAGCCCGCGATGCCCTTCCCCTCGTGCTCGGGTTCCACGACGGTGTGGACCGGCACGAGGGCCGGGGAGGGCGACTCCAGGACGAAGTACTCGATGCGGCCGACGACTTCGCCGCCGGCGACCGCCTCCAGACGGCCGGCCGCCCGGTCGTCGCGGATCTCGATGTCACTCATGTCGCCCTCCTGGTCCGTCGGTCAGGCCGGTACGGCCTGCGGGCTGCGCTCCTGGTCCGAGCCCGGTACCGGCTCGGACGGATCGGCGCCGAGGGCCACCACCCGGTTGCCGTGGTCGACGTGCACGACCCGCGGCCGAAGGGTACGCGCCTCGGCGTCGGTGACCTGAGCGTAGCTGATGATGATCACCAGGTCGCCGGGGTGGACGAGATGCGCGGCCGCCCCGTTGATCCCGACGACGCCGGAGCCCCGCTCGCCTTCGATGACGTACGTCTCCAGCCGGGCCCCGTTGGTGATGTCGACGATGTGGACCAGCTCGCCGGGGAGGAGGTCGGCGGCGTCGAGGAGGTCGGCGTCGATGGTCACGGATCCCACGTAGTGCAGGTCGGCCTGGGTGACGGTGGCACGGTGGATCTTGGACTTGAACAGAGTACGCAGCACTTTGGACTCCTGTTTGACGGCTCCCTGCCTGCTTTGTGCAGGTCAAGGGCGGTCTTCACTGTACATGGGCACGCGTCGGAGTCGAAGATGCGAGGAACATCGACTTCACTCGGGCAAGAAGGCTCCTCACCTGCCCTTCCGTGCGAACCAGGCTGTTTCTCCATCGCCAACCAAGCACCTGCTCGAACACCCGTCCCCGGATGTACGAGGACTGATGCTGACCGGATGCAAAGCGTCAGGCGGTCGAGCGGACCTACGGATGGTTGATGCTCCACCGGCGTCTGTCTGCGGATACGAGGCGCTCCCGGCCCGATCCGAAGCCGTGGCCAACCTCACGACTGTGATCGATCGATCACGGTCGCTACCACGTAGTGGGCAGCTGAGTTCGGGCCGTCTGCCCAGGCTGCTGCTTCCAAGCCGGAAGGCAACGAAGAGGGGAGGACAGTGGAAGCATCCGAAGCGCAACCCGGCTCTGTGGCGCATCGTGAAGGAGCGCAGAAGGCCACGCTCCACTGCGGGGTATCGCTCGACTGCCCTGCACATCCGCCGTGCCGTGTGGTCACCCATCGTGGACAGCTCCGGATTGCAACTACTGGCTACTCAGCCTCCTCTCGTTGCAACGGGGGTGGAGGCGGGATGGGCACCATGTCCACCTCTCAGGCGTTCTCGTCATGGATCCGCGCACCCAGATCCTCCGCCCACTCCATTGCCCACGCCTTGAGTTCGTCGATCTGGCGGGAGGTGAGCCCATACACGGTGTAGTCCTCATCCTCGTACCAGTCCGCGCCAATGAGCCTGTCCCGGAGGTCTTCGAGGCTGAACTCGTCGTGTGCACGACGGCGGCCCAGGGATTCGAGGTCGGCGGTGGAGCGGTGGCGGGAGGCAGCTTGGACGTCGATGAGGTCCCGGACGGTGCCGCGGTCGGCGAGGGCACGGACCTTGGTGCCGATCACGTCATCGAGGGAAAGAACAGGGCCGTAGGGGGTCTGAGCGGGAGGGGCCCAGAACGCCTCCTTGAGGACGTCGACCTCACACTACTCGCCGGTGTCCGGATCGGTGACGAGGAAACGGCCGCTGAGCGGATCGGTCTGCACGTGTGTGGTCCGCCATCCGCGCGCGCCGAGACCTGCTGTGAGTGAGGCGACGATCTCCTGCATCGGAGCGGGGTTCTCGGTGGCGACGTCGAGGTCGCGGCTGAAGCGTTCGACCAGGCCGTGGGCCTGCACGGCGTATCCGCCGGTGAGGACGAGAGGGTAGGGGGAGCCGAGGTCGAGGATGTCGGCGAGGAGACGCTCGTGGAGCGGGGTGAGCTTCACGCGGGGGTCGTGTCGGCCGAAGCGGTGCGGAGCAGCTCAGGGAAGGCGTCCTCCCAGACCTCGCGGATGTAGGGGCTGATCAAACGCCGCAGGACGGACCACTGCTCGGTGAGCAGCCGGTGGTGCAGGAGTGCCACCAGGTCCTCACTCAGTCCTTCGGCGAGGACGGTCCGGTAAAGCGTCATGCGGGACTTCGGACGGTCCAGGCTGTAGCTCGTCCGCCCGGACCAGACGATGTGGAGCGGCAGGTCCACGTTGCCCTCGACGGGGCCGGCCAGCTCCTGCAAACGCTCGGGCAGTCGGCCGCGGTAGCGGTCCCGCAGCACCTCGGCGCGGGGAGCGGTGATCGTCGGGTCCATGCATCCAGTATCGCTGCTGGGAGGCGTCGGCATGGCGGATACGGGGCTCTTCTGTCGTACGTCCGGGTCTGGCGCCGCGCGCCCTCGGACACTCATCATGGCCTACCTGCACAGCCCCGGGTGGCGGTCCCGAGGATGCCCATGGCGCCGGCGCAGTGGACGAAAGGGCACCCGGCGGGCGACGGTCAGGGCATTCCGCTCGCGGTGTCGCTAACCGGCGGTAACCGTGGGCGACGTCGCCCAGTTGCCGCGTCTGCTCGACAGGGTCCCGCGGGTAGCGGGACCGGTCGGCCGTCCGCGCCGACGACCTGATGCCCTGCTCGCGGACCGCGGCTAAGACCACGACACGTACCGCCGTCTTGTGCGGGCTCTCGGCATCACACCGGTGATCGCCGAGCGGGGTGAGGACCACGGCAGTGGCCTGGATGCATTCGGATGGGTCGTCGAGCGCACGCTGAACCTCCTCCCTTTTCGGCACGACTTCCAGACAGTCCGTTTCTCCGGTCCTCCCTGCCGCGCATGTCGCGTTCCCGTGTCGGAGAAGGAAACGGGAAACAGCATCGATCGTCTTGTCCGCCCCGGCCAGACTGCCGCACGCTACGTGCAGCGCCGGCAGCGTCCCGGAACCGAATCGTGTACGGGTGCGGGCAACGGGTCGGCCTGGAACAACCGCACTCCTTGAAGAACGACCCCATCCCACGGGCAAGCTGTCGAGCCACGCATCAAGCCTTCCGAGCAGGGCGATGGGCGGCGCAGCAGGCCCCTGCCGCAGGTGCAGGTCAGCAAGCCGGACACCATCCGGCCTGATGCTGACCTTTTGCTGACCCGGAGGCGGTGATCAGGGCCCTGACCTGCGAAAACACCCAAACGTTAGATCTCGGACTTGAACATGGTACGCACCATCCGAGCACTCCCGAAAGCAGGCTCCCTACCTGCGTCCTTGCAGGTCAAGGGCTGTTTCCACACCAGCGTACGCAACGGCTCCCGAAGACTCCCGTGACGCTCACCACAGAAAGGCTCGACCACCCGACATTAGGCCGAACAAGATCCGTCATCCGATCCGACGGCGCGCAACGAATTCATGGTGGAGGAGGCTTCCTTCGGCCGGCGCCGAGCGAGGGGTCGAGGTGCGCAGCGTCGTTCAGCTGTCCCTCACCTTCGATCAACGGGTCTGCAACGGAGGAACGGCGGCCAGCTTCCTGCGCCACGTCATCGCCAGTGTCAGCCGCCCCTGACCCCGGCTGCACGGTCCCCTTCCCCTACGACCACATGACCGGGTGGCCGGGGCGCTCAGCAGGCGTCCATCGCGACGCATGATCAGACGCCGCCAGCGTCGAGGGCATGCGCGTCGGTGTCGTCAAGCCGTTCCGCGGCGAGGGCTCCGGACCGCAACGGCTCGTGGATCAACTGCAACAATGCCTGCGCCCACGCCGACCGGTCCTCGGCGCGCCTTCTGCAGGAGCGCCGCAGACCACGGCGTTCGCGTTTCGCTGACCAACCTCGCACCTGCGATGTCCCAGGCGTGGAGCGCGTACCGGTTGTGCTCCACGCACCACCCCCCACCGGGAGACACGATGAGAGATCGTCACTCCGCAGCCGCAGGCCGCCGGGCAGCGCGCGTTCTCGCCCTGCTGCTGGGCCTGATCGGAGCACTGCTCGCTCCTGGCCCGGTTTCCGCGGCGCAGGCAGCCCCCGGCACGTCCGTCATCGGACATGCCGCCGCTGCGTCGCTGCCCACCAAGCTGCGTGGCGTCAACCGCTCCGGCACCGAGTTCATGTGTGTGCAGAACCGGGGCATCTTCGACGGCCCCGCTGACAACGCCTCCATCCAGGCCATCAAGCACTGGTGGGCCAACGTCGTCCGCGTGCCGCTCAACGAGGACTGCTGGCTCGGCATCAACGGAGCCAACCCCGCCTACAGCGGCGCCAACTACCGCGACGCCATCTCCGACTACGTCTCCCGGCTCCGTCAGGCCGGCCTCCACGTCATCCTCGAACTGCACTGGAGCAGCGGTGTGCACATAGGCATCGGTTCCAACTGCTGGGCGTATGCCTCGCGGTGCCAGAAGCCCATGCCCGACAGCGACCACACCCCGGACTTCTGGAAGTCGGTGGCCAACACCTTCAAGAGCGACCAGGGCGTCGTCTTCGACCTGTTCAACGAGCCCTTCCCGAACCTGGTCATGTTCGACGCCAAAGCCTCGTGGAGGTGCTGGCGCGACGGCGGTTCGGCCTGCATCGGCTTCCTCTACCCCGTGGCCGGTATGCAGACTCTCGTGAATGCCGTGCGGTCGACGGGCGCGACCAACTACATCATGGTCGGCGGCATCAACTACGCCAACGACCTGTCGGGCTGGCTGACGTACGCGCCCTCGGATCCCGAGGGCAAGCTCGTGGCGTCCTGGCACTCGTACAACTTCAACAGCTGCAACACCCAGAGCTGCTGGGACTCCCAGATCGCCCCCGTCGCCGCCCGCTACCCGCTCGTGGTGGGCGAGATCGGCGAGGACGACTGCGCCCACGGCTACGTCGACACCCTCATGAACTGGCTGGACAGCCGGGATCTCGGCTACCTTGGCTGGACCTGGAACACGTGGGACTGCAAGTCCGGCCCGTCGCTCATCACCGACTACGACGGAACCCCGACGGCCTACGGACAGGGCCTCAAGAACCGCCTCGCATCCGGCTGACAAGTGCGGCGCGGGGGTTCCTGGACCGCCGAGACCGTGAACGCCGACGGCCGGAAGGCCGGGGTGGGCGGCCCCCGTTCGGGTGCGCGCCGCCCCGGCCTTCGGCCATTCCTGCCTACTTTCTCTTGAGGGTGAAGTTCTTGACGACGGTGGACTTCTTCTTGATCGTCACCGTCGCGACGGTCGGCTGGAAACCGTCCTTGGCAGCTATGACGGTGAGCGGGTTGTTGCGGACGTCGAGCCACAGGGCGTACCCGCCGGCGGCATCGGTCGTCAGCGTGTAGCTCGTGGCCCAGGTGTCGATCTGGACGGTGGCTCCGGTGATCGGCGCGGTGCCGCCGACGGCGGTGACTCCCAGCACCGTCCCCGTGATCTTGCCCCAGGTGCTCGGTGGGGCGACGTGCATCGCCACGGGGAGCCTGGGCACGGAGTAGGGAGTGTCGGTGTTGAAGGAGAGCTGGGCGGTGAAGTCTCCCGGTTGGGTCACCTCGGCCACGGAGGCGTCCAGGGTGATCGTCACCTTCGAGCTCTTACCGGGCTGGAGAGTGAGCTGCTGCGTGCTCTCGCTCAGCCAGCTGACCTCACTCGTCTCTCCCTGGTCGTAACCCGGCAGCACCTCCACGGTCGTTCCGGGAGTCGCCAGCGCGACGCCGCCACCGACCTTGAAGAAGCCCAGCCCGCCTCCACCGCGGTAGGTGGCGGTGTCGGCGTTGGGGAGGGCGGTCCAGGTGCCGGCCTGCGGGTCGAAGGAGAAGCCCTGGTTGGTGATGCTGTTCCCGGTCACGCCGCCCGCGGTGACGAGCAGGCCGTTGGCTGAGGTGTACGCGGCGCCCCAGAGGGTGATCGGCAGGTCGGCGACCTGTGACCAGGCGTTGGCGGCGGGGTCGTAGACGTAGGAGTGCTTGACCTCGCTGCTGCCGTTGAACCCGCCCGCGCAGTAGAGCTTGCCGCTGATGCCGGCGCAGGAACTCCAGGAGATCTGCTCCGGGTAGGCGGCCAGTGTGGACCAGCTGTCGGCGGCGGCGTCGTAGACGGTGACATCCGTGGAGCCGCAGGAGTCGGCCCCGCAGCCGCCGACGACGTAGAGCTTGCCGTCGAGCACGGCGCTGCCGGAGCCCGCGTAGGGCTTGGGCGAGGCGGCGCCGGTGGTCCAGGTGTCACTTCCCGGGTCGTAGATCTCCAGCTTGGAGTCGGGGGCGCCACTGGGTCCCCAGCCGCCGACGGCGTAGAACTTGCCGTCGATGAAGCCGTGGGCCGGATCCTCCCGGGTGTCCGCCGCGGCGGCCTGCTTGGTCCAGGTGCCGGCGACCGGATCGAGGACGTACATGTCCTTGGTGTCGGCGCTGCCGTTGAAGCCGAAGGCGGAGTAGACCTTCCCGTCGTTGGTGGCGACAGCGTTGTCCATCAACTTCACCGGCAGGTCGGCGGCCGCCTGCCAGGCGTCACCGGCGGCTCCCGGGACCACCTTGGCGGTGGTGCCCGCGGCGGACGCGGCGGCCTTGCTCGACAGTGCGGAGTACCTGCCCTTGACCAGCTTCAGCGGGGCGCCGCCCGCGGCCGCCATGGTGAACCCGCCGGACTGTTCCCCGAGTTTGACGGTGGCGGGTGCCGTGCCGGTGTTCTTGACGGTCAGGGTCTTGGTGGTCTGTTCGCCCCATCCGACAGACGCGCTGATGGAGGTCTTGTCCAGCGTCACCTGCCCGGCGCCGAGTGCGAAGTCCGCGCCGACCGCGCTGTCGGCCCGCACCTTCACCGTCTTGTCGAGCCCGGTGTAGTGCGGCTTCGCCGCGGTGAAGCCGTGGCTGCCGAGGGAGGAGAACAGGGCGTAGACGCCGTCGCCCAGGGCGGGGTCGTCGGGGGTGGCGAAGGTGACGGCGCTCTGCTTGCTGTCGTCCTTGTTCGTCACGGTGGCGCCGACCAGCCCCGTGGAGGTGTTGGCATCCGTCACGGTGCCGGTGAGCAGACCGCCCGGAAGGGACGCGAGGTGGCGATCGCCGATGAAAACGTTGTCTACCTTCCACCACCAGCCGAAGGAGCCGGTGAAGTGGAAGCGGAGTTGCACCGATGCCTTGCCGGCGTAGTCGGTCAGCGGGAGTTCGACCTTCTGCGCGCCGAAGGTGGTGCCGGTTGCGGACCAGAGTGTGGTCCAGGTGGCGCCGCCGTCGGTGGTCGCGTCGACGTCCGCGCTCTGGCCTCCGATGGCCCAGTAGTCGTTGGCGAAGGCGATCTCGGGTGCGGAGTTGTCGGTGAAGTCGTATACAGGGCTGATCAGTTGCGAGTCCTGGTGCGCCCCGCCGCCGTAGTGGTCACTGTCGACGACGGCGAACCCGCCGTCGCCGCCGGTGGTGTTGCCGCGTGAGCCCGGGTCGTCGAAGGTCCAGCCGCCGGTCGTCCCGTCGGCGTTGACCACGCTCCAGCCGCTCGGGGCGGAGTCGGTCGAGTCGAACGTCTCGGTGGTGCCTTCGTCATGTACCGAGTAGCCGGCGGGCACGGTGGCCGCCCACGGGTCGGCCGGAACCGCGACGTTCAGACTCTGGTCGGAGGCCGCGACGGTGATCTTCTTGGTGGGCGACGTGTAGCCGGGATAGGCGCTGACCACGTGCAGGGTGTAGTCGTGGCCCTGGGGCAGCTTCAGGTCGAAGGCGCCGGTGAGGGGGTCGGTCCACACCGGGCCGCCGGGGACGCCGTCCGCGGTGATCTTGGCGTAGAGCGGCCAGCCGTGGCCGGAGCCGTCGGTGACCTTGCCGGAGACCGTCCGGCTCGGGACCGGGGTCAGGGCGAAGTTCTTGGTGAGGGCGTCGCCGTCGCCGAGGGACACACCCGAGGCGGTGCGGGTGGAGTAGCCGTACGCTTCGACGGTGATGTCGTAGCTGCCGACCGGCAGGACGAGCGAGTAGGTCCCGTCGGCAGCGGTGTGCGCGGTGCCGCCGCCCTGGGTGCTGACGGTGGCTCCGGCGACCGGCTTGCCGGTGCTGTCGTCGGTGACGGTGCCGGAGAGCTTCCCGTGGGGGCCGCTGCGGAACGCGGCCAGCCCGTCGGGGGTGCCCAGGCCGGTCGGACCGTCGTAACCGGCACCGGCAGTGCACAGGTACGCGGGGGTGCAGGTGCCGTTGTCACCGGCGGTCACGTCATGGAGACCGGTCCCGGAGGCGTACGGGTAGGAGTTGGGGTACGTACCCGCGACGGGGGTGCCGGCGGCCGCGTACACGCCGGCGATGATCGGTGAGGAGGCGCTGGTGCCGCCGTACACCTGCCAGCCGCCACCGCCGTAGGTCTGGTAGACCGCGACGCCGGTGGCCGGGTCGGCCACGGCGGAGACGTCGGCGACGGTGCGCTTGTCGCATCCGGTGTCCGTCTGGAAGGCCGGCTTGGGCTCGTAGAGGGAGCAGCCGGATCCCGGGCCCAGGCCATTGCGGTTCCAGACCGACTCGGACCAGCCGCGTGCATTGCCGGAGTCCCGGACCAATGAGGTGCCGCCGACAGAGGTCACGTAGGGGGAGACGGCGGGGTACGCCACCCCGTAGTCGCTGTCGCCCGAGGAGGCGACCACGGCGACACCGGGGTGGTTGTAATGGGCGTCGTACGTCGTCTCGTCCGGGCTCTCGCCGCTGCCCGGGGTGCTGCTGTAGTTGGTGCCGTAGGAGTTGGAGACGTACTTGGCACCGAGCGCGACGGCCTGGTCGACGGCCGCCCCGAGGTCCTCGAAGCTCGGCTGGTCCGCCTCGACGAGCAGGATGTGCGCGTTCGGCGCGGCGGCGGAGACCATGTCCAGGTCGAGTGAGATCTCACCGGCCCAGCCGGCGTCGGGCGCCGGGTAGTTGGTGCCGCCGCGCTGGTCGACCTTGGTGAAGCAGCCGTTTGCCGTGGTACAGGCCGGCAGCCCGTACTGCTCGCGGTAGACGGCCAGGTCGGCCTCGGCGCTCGGGTCGTCATAGGCGTCGACGATGGCGATCGTCTGCCCCGCACCGCCGTCGGCGGGAAGGCTGTAGGCGCTCTGCAGGTCGGCGGCGCCGTAGCCGCTGGGGGTGACGGAGGCGGACAGCAGGCCCTTGACGGCCTTGATGTCGGTGCGACGCAGGGCGAAGCATGCGGCCTCGCCCTTCCTGGGAGTGGCGCAGGAGGGTTCGAGGGCGACTTTCTTCTTGGCCGACGAGGCAGATGAGGCCGATGAAGCGGGCGGCGCCACCGCGTGGGCCGGGATCTGCATGCCCAGGACCGTCAGTGCGGCGGCGCTGAACAGGGTCAGACAGGCGGCGGCTCTTCGACGTAAAACCGAACCGGTTCTCGGTGAGGTGCGCAAGAGGTTACTCCTCGGTTCGCCTTGCTTGGGTCGACTCGAACGTGGTTCCCGGTCGACAGCGATTGCGGGCGGTTCACATTCGCCGCAATCAATTGGCGTACGTCGGAGCGCAATTGACAATAGGCCGCGTGTTACATGTAAGTGTCATGCGCCTGTTTCGCGAAAAAGGAGACCCGGGCCGGAGAAGGAAACAAATCCCACGCCAAGATGGCCCGCCGCTCAAAAAACGCGTAGGGCCGCATTCCGCACAGTAATTGAATTTCAGTCGGTTGCACGCAGTCGGGTATCAGGTGACGTCTGATCATCCTGACCTCGGCGGCCCGGCCTGACAAGATCCACCCTCTGCAGGCCCGCGCAGTTGCGCACTTGCGTAGCATCGGCGTACACCTCGTTCCGATCTTCCGAGGAGTCGCTGATGGACGTGTCCTCCTCAGACGCGTTGTGGGCAGGCACCGGTCTGGGCTCCCTGGCCCGGCAGGCACTGGAGTACCTGGTCAGTCATCCGGGCGCGGACGAGGACGCGGTCGCGGCGGGGACCGGCGTCTCGGCCGCGGCGGCCCGGACCGCCTTACGATCCCTGGAGGCCGAACTCCTGGCCGTACGCGTCGGGGGACAGCCCACGCGCTGGAGCGCCGGCCCGCCCCGCTCCTCGCTGGGCGCCCTTCTGGCCCGTAAACGGCAGGAGTTGGCCAGGGCGGAGCTCTACGCGGAACAACTCGACGAGGTTTATCGCACGGCCCCCGGACGGCAGATCGCCTCGGATCTCTTCGAGGTCGTCGAGAGCGATGAACAGGTCGGCGCCCGCTACGCTCACCTTCTCAGGAGCAGCCAGCAGGAGGTGCTGCATTTCGCGAGACCGCCCTATGTGACCCGGCGGATCGCCCCCACCGACACGTCCACCGCTGCGGGCTCCACGGTCCGTCCCGGTGTCCGGCTCCGGTCCGTGTACGACAGCGACGGAATCGCCGACGACGGATGCCTTGAAACAGCTCTCCGGGGCGCCCCTGCGGAAGGGGAGCTGCGGCTGCTGCCCGGACTCCCCATGAAGCTGGTCATCTTTGACCGCGTCGCGGCGATCATGCCGCTACGCAAAGACGATCCCGCCGCAGGCTCACTCGTGGTGCACTCCCCGACGCTGCTCGAAGTGCTGACCGCCCTCTTCGAGAGCGTATGGGAGCGTGCGGTGCCCCTCTCGCTGGAAAGCGGCCCCGCTTCGCACGCCGCGAGCCCCGAAAGACAAGAGGCCGCTCTCCACAGTCGGACGCGGGACATCCTTCGTCTGATGTCCGCCGGTATGAAGGACGACGCCATCGCACGCGCCTTGCGACTCAGCCGCCGGACCGTGCAGACCCATATCAGCGATCTGGGCAGACAACTGGGCGCACGGACCCGGTTCCAGATAGCCCTGCTGGCCCAGGAACGCGGCTTGTTCGGGAACATGGAGGAGTGAGCGTGGCCGTCACGCCGGAGTGAACATCCCCCTCTGCCCGCGCTGGTCGTGATGTCCTCGGGCAGCTGCTCGTCGGTCCAGGAGGTGCCGTCCCATCGCCGTGACGACGGCCTCCACGACGGCTCGGCGCAGCAGGGCGTTCGAGCCGGTCCGACTGAAGCGCTCCAGCATGGCCGTCGCCGCCACGCCCGGCGTGATGCACCTCCGGGCGTCGGCCAGTTAGGGCCGGTCCGCCGTTTCGGCGCCGCAGCAGTCCGGCCGAAGCCACGCCCTCACGCCCTCACGTCCTCTCGCGCAATAACTGCACTGTTCGGGGCGGTAGTTGGGGTAAGTCGGTGTCAGTGGGTCCCGGCATGATTGCGGCATGACTATGTCGATCGTGGAAGAACTCGTTCTCCGGACGGCCGCGAGGCACGGCGTTCCCGGGCCGGTCGCACAGGAGCTGCTCGCCGGCTCGCGACCGTGCGTCCACTTGGTCCCTTTCCAGGACCTGACGCCCGCGCAGCAGGAAGAGGCCCGTCCTGCCGCGCGCACGGGAGGCCTCCCGTCCCTGCCGGACGGTGTCGACTGGCCCGATGGGCGCGATCCTCTGGTGCTGACCGTCGATTGCGCGGCGCTCCCTCGCGCGGCCCTGGACATCGAGCTGCCGTCCGACGGGAGCCTGTTGTTCTTCACCCAGATCGAGTACGAGCCGGAGTCGTCCGTGGTGCTCCACGTGCCCGCCGGCGTGCGGACCACGGAACGCCCGGCGACGTACGAGCTCGACGGGGAGCCGGAGCAGGTAAGGGTCTACCAGCCGGATGTTCTGTATCCGGTGCCCGGACTGACCGTCTCACCCGATTGGCGCGACTCCCCGGCGACCAGCGCGTTCCTGGACAGTGGGGGAATCGCCCGGGACGACATCCTGGACGATTTCGAGGAGGCCACACGGAGAGCGGCAGCGGGCGGCGCCTCACACGGAGTCGCCGTCCAACTGGGGGGTTTCTCCAGCCCTTGGCAGACAGCTCCGGACGAGGGCGATCTCGTCCTCCTCGCGCAGATACATGGTCAGTCGATCGACCCCCACGTCTACACCCAGACCCTGATCGTCGGCGCGCCCGAGGACATCGCAGGGCGCCGGTACGAAGCCTTGCAGTTCGAGCAGCAGGTCTGAACAGCCACCGGTTTCCTGACCTGGCTCCCGTTCTCCGTGCTGGGCTGGCTCGGGACCGGTGTGCTCTGCTTGATCAGTTTCGTGCTGGTGGAGGCCAGATCACCGGAGTGATCGACTCACCCGCCGCTCTTGCGCCGGAACGACCGCTGGCTCGCAGCAGGGCCGTGCGCCGCACGCACCTTTGACGCATTCGGGTTGGCGGCAGCGTCGGCGGCGTCCGCCTGCGCACCGCGTTTGCGCGCCAGGGCTTCGCGGAATTTGCGCTTGAGGTCGTAGGTGCCGTCGCTGTCCGGCTGCAGCGGGGACGTCTCGGAGGCAGCCGGCTCCGAACCTTCGGTGGATACGGGCTCTGCGGTCATGGTGACCTCCTGGGTTCGGGGTGGACAGGCTCAGCTTGTCATGCCGGGCGCTGTGCAAGGCGCCCGTGGCCGGAGATTCGCCGCCAGGGCAACGGCTCTCAGCCGTTGCGACGCACGAGCGCGGCCTTCCGGGCCTCGGCCAGCCTGCGGGCCTCGCCGGCCTTCCGGGACTTGCCCCCGGCACCGCGGGAGGGATCCTTGGTGGTGCCGAGACCGCGGAAGGGCGCGTTGTTGTTCTTGGGCCGGGGGACGGCGGGCGTGCCGTCGAGCGGGGTGCCGGAGGGAGCCTTGGCGCCGGTGACCCGGGTCAGCTCCGCCTCGCCCGAGCGCACCTTGGTGACGGTCGGCTCGATGCCGGCCTCAGCCATCACGCGGCTCGTCTCGCGGCGCTGGCCCGCCAGCACGAGAGTGACCACTCTGCCCGACTCACCGGCGCGGGCCGTGCGGCCGGCCCGGTGCACGTAGTCCTTGGGGTCGGTGGGCGGGTCGACGTTGACCACGAGATCGAGGTCGTCGACGTGCAGGCCACGGGCCGCGACATTGGTCGCCACCAGTACGGTGATCTGACCGTTCTTGAACTGCGCCAGGGTTCGTGTGCGCTGCGGCTGGGACTTGCCGCTGTGCAGGGCCCCGGCGTGCACCCCGCTGGCCCTCAGATGCCGGGTGAGCTGGTCGACGCCGTGCTTGGTGTCGAGAAACAGCAGGACGCGGCCGTCGCGGGCGGCGATCTCCGTGGTGACGGCGTAGCGGTCGGGGCCGTGGACGACGAGGACGTGGTGCTCCATCGTCGAGACCGTGCCCGCGGACGGGTCGACCGAGTGGACGACGGGGTCGCGGAGACAGCGATGGACCAGCTGATCGACGTCGCGATCCAGAGTGGCCGAGAACAGCATCCGCTGACCATCCGGGTGCACCTGGTCGAGCGCGTCGGCAACCTGCTGCAGGAAGCCCAGGTCGCACAACTGGTCGGCCTCGTCCAGCACGGTGATCCTGACCCGTCCCAGGCGGCAGGCGTGGCGCTCGATCAGGTCGTGCAGGCGTCCGGGGGTGGCGACGACCACCTCGGCTCCCTGACGCAGCGCGGCGATCTGCCGGGCGATCGACATGCCGCCGACGACCGCGGTCATCCGCAGCCGCAGTGCGTCGGCGTACGGCGCCAGCGCCTCGGTGACCTGGTGGGCCAGCTCTCGGGTGGGCACAAGGATCAGGGCGAGGGGCTGCTTGGGTTCGGCGCGCCGCCCGGCCGTACGTGTCAGCAGCGGCAGGCCGAAGGCGAGCGTCTTGCCCGATCCGGTGCGCCCGCGTCCCAGGACATCGCGCCCCTTCAGGGCATCGGGCAGTGTGGCGGCCTGGACCGGAAAGGGTTCGCGCACCCCGAGTCCGCTCAGTGTCCGCAGCACCTCCGCCGGCAGTCCCAGACCGGCGAAGGAGACGGCCGGGGGCAGCACAGGGGTGGCGGCTCCAGGCTGGGCGGCACCGCCGTGCGCGCTGCCGGAGTCATCGGGATGCTTCATGAACAGCCTTCCGCAGAGGAATGTACCGAGGAAGGCCCGGCAGGACGGAACAGCCCGCACACGAGCGGACCAACAGGCGGAATCGCCCACCGCGACGACCACGCAAACGCGTGAGAGTAACACGAGGCATGACATCGCGTCCTGATGTCCCTCGCCCCTCGCGCGTCCGACCAGTCCACGTGGACACCTGCCGAGGCCCGCCAGGAGGTGGCGAACGCGGAGACCACGGCACCGTGTGCCGGGTCTTCTCCGTCGGGCAAGGGAGATCACGCAGGCAACGGAATGGTGGATCACTCGGGCCCGTTCTCCGGGTAACGTCGGGGTATGAGCCATCCGCACCCAGAACTGAAAGCCGCGCCGCCCCTTCCGGAAGGAGGGCTGCGGGTCATCGCCCTGGGCGGCCTGGGTGAGATCGGCCGCAACATGACCGTCTTCGAGCACGCCGGCAAGCTGCTCGTCGTCGACTGCGGCGTGCTCTTCCCCGAGGAGACCCAGCCCGGGGTGGACGTGATCCTGCCGGACTTCACCTCGATCCGGGACCGGCTGGACGACATCGTCGCCGTGGTCCTCACCCACGGCCACGAGGACCACATCGGCGGCGTGCCCTACCTGCTGCGCGAGCGGTCGGACATTCCCGTCGTCGGCTCCAAGCTGACGCTGGCGTTCCTGGAGGCCAAACTCAAGGAACACGGCATCCGGCCGCGCACGGTACGGGTGCGCGAGGGCGACCGGCGCCGCTTCGGGCCCTTCGACTGCGAGTTCGTGGCGGTCAACCACTCCATCCCCGACAGCCTCGCGGTCGCGATCCGCACCCCGGCCGGGATGGTGCTGCACACCGGCGACTTCAAGATGGACCAGTTCCCCCTCGACGACCGCATCACCGATCTGCGCGCCTTCGCCCGCCTCGGCGAGGAGGGCGTGGACCTGTTCCTCACCGACTCCACCAACGCCGAAGTACCCGGCTTCACCACCTCCGAACGAGAGCTGAACCCGGCGATCGAGCAGGTGATGCGCACCGCGCCACGCCGGGTCATCGTCTCCAGCTTCGCCAGCCACGTGCACCGCATCCAGCAGGTCCTGGACGCCGCCCACCAGCACGGCCGCAAGGTCGCCTTCGTCGGCCGGTCGATGGTCCGCAACATGGGCATCGCCCGTGACCTGGGCTATCTGAAGGTCCCCTCCGGTCTGGTCGTCAGCACGAAGGAGCTGGAGAAACTCCCGGACCACAAGATCACCCTGGTGTGCACCGGCTCCCAGGGCGAACCCATGGCCGCGCTGTCCCGGATGGCCAACCGCGACCACGTGATCCGCATCGGCAAGGGTGACACCGTCCTGCTCGCCAGTTCCCTCATCCCCGGCAACGAGAACGCCATCTACCGGGTGATCAACGGACTCACCCGGTGGGGCGCCCACGTGGTCCACAAGGGCAACGCCAAGGTGCACGTCTCCGGGCACGCCAGCGCCGGCGAACTCGTCTACTGCTACAACATCGTCAAGCCCCGCAACGTGATGCCCGTGCACGGCGAATGGCGCCACCTGCGGGCCAACGCCGACCTCGCCATCCGGACCGGCGTCGCCCCGGAACGGGTCGTCATCGCCGAGGACGGCGTCGTCGTCGACCTGGTCGACGGGCGCGCATCCATCACCGGCAAGGTCCCCGCCGGCAACATCTACGTGGACGGCATGGAAGTCGGCGGCGCCACCGAAGCCTCCCTCAAGGACCGCCTCGCCCTCGCCGCCGAAGGCGTGGTCACGGTGGTGGCGATCGTCGACGCGGACACCGGCGCCCTCGCCGAGGCGCCCGACTTCCTGGCCCGCGGCTTCGTCCACGACGACGCCACCTTCGAGCCGGTCATTCCCGTCATCGAGAAGACCCTGGCCACCGCCGCCGCGGAAGGCGTCGGGGACGCGCACCAACTCGAACAGCTCATCGCCCGCGCCGTGGCGAACTGGGCGTTCCGCACCCACCGCCGCAAGCCCCTCATCATCCCCGTCATCATCGACGCCTGAGCACCAGCCCGGCTGCACGGTCCCCGACACCGGCCGCGGCCCCCGCCCGCAGCCCGAGCGACGGAACGGCCGTGCGCCGGCTCAGCGGTCTCGTCCGCCGACGGTGCGTCGGACGCCTCGGGTTCGGGCCTTCTCAGCAGGCTGACGTCTTCGGCTGAGGCTTGCCGCCCTCGGCGCGCAGTTGCTCGTTCATGCGCTGCGCCTCCGCGAGCTGGTCCTCGAGGATGACAATGCGGCAGGCGGCCTCTATCGCGGTGCCCTGGTCGACGAGTTCGCGGACCCGGGCGGCGATGCGCAGTTGGTAGCGGGAGTAGCGGCGGTGGCCGCCCTCGGAGCGCAGCGGGGTGATCAGGCGGTGTTCGCCGAGGGAACGGAGGAAGGCAGGGGTGGTGCCGAGCATCTCGGCGGCCCGGCCCATGGTGTAGGCGGGATAGTCGTCATCATCGAGCGGGCCGACGGGACGGGAACCGGCAGACGGCATAGACCTCTTCTTTCTGGACGCGTCGGGGGGCCCGGGTGCCGTACCGG